>DATFVU010000136.1:0-2115 GCA_035260145.1 Candidatus Polarisedimenticolia bacterium
TCTACCTCAGCGTGCGGGTCTCCGCGGCACTGTTCCGGCTGGGGCTCTTGATGTACGGCAAGCGTCCGTCGCTGCGGGAAATCGCCCGTCAGCTCCGGCACGCCTGAACGACCCGCGCCGGATGGGCGTGAGAACCGCCGGCCACATCACTCGGGGGTCCTGCGGCCCGGGACGCCCCGGCCCACCACCTCGCCGAAGTCGTAACCGAACCCGATCTGCAGCAGATTCTCCGTGTAGTCGGTGATGTCCTCCGGGGGAACTGTGGTGCCGACCGCAGAGGGGAATGTCGACCGATTCGTGTCCCGGCCGGCCCCCGCGGCGAAATACCAGCGCTTCTTCAGATCCACGCGGAGGGCAAACGTGGTGTAGGTCCGTATGTCCAGCCGCCCGAAGTGGAAGGCGTCGAGAACATTCGTGGTGCTGTAGTCGCGACGCTCGTGCTCGTAGTCGACCGTCACCGACTTCCTGCGCCCCTTCTCCCCCCAACGCAGGCGGATGTCGGCGTCCCAGATATCCCGGCGGCTCGAGATGTCATCCTCGACGAAGCTGGGCACGTCGGCCAGCTCGCCGGCGGCGTGCAGATCCTCACGCCGGTAGCCGGCGCGCAGGCGCACGCTGCCATCGCGACGAGGGGTCCACGAGAGAGTCCCTTCGCGATACGGCATCTGGCTGTCGCGCTCGTCGAAGTTCGGGTTGTAATCACGGTGCTCGCGGCCGCAGTAGGCGCGCAGTGACAGGACCTCCTTCACGATATCCTGCTCGACCTCGAGCTGCAGGTAGTCCTTTCGGTAGGTCACCTCGAATCGCGGGATCGGGTTCGGGAGGAAACCCAATCGCTCCAGGTGACGATTGCTGATGAGGTTCCGGGTGTAATAGCGGGGGATGAGACCGTAGGTGACGCCGAGGCTCGTGGACAGAGCCTTCCCGTCGCGCAGGACCTGCGCAGCCGTCAACCGGTACGATTGGTAGCTCTTGACGGGGTTCCGCAGGTACTGGTAGGCGAACGCATCGAACCCGAAAGAAGTCGGGTGGCCGTGCCACCAGTCCGCCTTGAAATCCGGCGACAGGTGCGGAATGGTGATGAAGTCGTCGGGGCTCTCGATCGCGAATCGGTTGGCGGCGGCGTCGGTCGGCCGGGGGTTGGCCAGACGGTCCAGGTCACGGTCCGAAAGCTGGATGATGTTGTCGTCATAACGCTCGTCGAGTCCGAGCCGCAGACTCCATTCCTTGCGCGCCTTCGGCTCGTCGGCGGCCTGCGTCTGCGCAGAGGCGGGCCGGCCGCCCTGGGCGATCGCAAGGACGGACAGGACGACCCAGCCGGCTGAAACGCCCCTGACCTGCCCGCGATCGCGACGTCTCGTCACCTCTATTCCACACGGTAGAAGGAGTTGACGCCGTTTTCGAGGGCGCCGTAGTCGATGAAGGTTTCGATCGCGGCGCCGCTCGCCGCGACTATGGCAAGCAGCTGGCTCTGACCGAACAGGGCAGGCGAGACGCTGCGAAAGACCGTGTACTGCGCCTGTCCGGTCGCGGGCCAGGACAGTACGACGTTGGGGGAGGTCACATTCACTGTCAGATTGATGGCGGAGGCGGCCGGCGTGAAGGTGAATGCCTGCGGCAGAACCGCGAAGGGCGCCCCCACGTTGGTCACGCTCAGATCGACCACGGAACCCGACGAGCCGATGGGGCACGCCGGAGTGACGGCGCTGATCTGGTTTGGGCCGGACACCTGGACATTGGACAGGCTCAATCCTCCCAGCGTTGCGCTCGCCCCGAACTGGAAGTTATTCCCCTGGATCAGGACCGAGGTCCCGCCGTTGCCCGGGCCAGAAATCGGAGTGATCGAGGAGATCGTCGGGACGGACGCCGGGCCGAGGGTCAGGCCGCCGAGATTGATGTCGGCTGAGGCGTCGACGTTCTGGAGACGCAGGGCGGCCAATCCGGACGTCGGCGTCGGAGTGAGCACGACATCGTAGACACCCGGGGGGACGAACACGCCGAATGAGCCGCTGGCATCGGTATTGTCGCGCGAAACGACCTGGCGCACGCTCGTCCCCGCCTGATAAAAGTTCAGTTCGACGCCGACGACCGGCTGCGAAGCCTGGTTACTCACGG
>DATFVU010000137.1:0-2797 GCA_035260145.1 Candidatus Polarisedimenticolia bacterium
AGTTCTCGAAGGTGGCGTTGACGCTGCGGATGAGCGCCTCCACCTCCGTCGACTTTCCGCAGGTCTCCTCGATCGCCTCGGCTTCCACCAGGAAGTACTCGGCGTTCGCCAGGTAACGGGTCACGCGCGCGCGCTTCTTCCCCTCGACGAGGACCTTCACGGTGCCGTCCGGCAGACGGAGCAGCTGGACGACCGTCCCGAACGTCCCCACCCGGTAGATGTCGTCCTCGGCCGGGTCGTTCGTCTTGGCGTCCTTCTGGGCCGCGAGGAGGATGAACTTCTGCTTGTTCATCGCCTCTTCGAGCGCACGGATCGACTTCTGACGGCCGACGAAGAGCGGCACCACCATGTGCGGGAAGACGATGATGTCGCGCAGCGGCAGGAGGGGAACACGGAGTCCTGCCGTGGTCGGCGGCTGGTCGCGGGGATCCCGCTTGTCGTTTCGGAAGAGCATGGGCGCCCCGTCCCCTTAGGCGGTCTCCGCCGCCTTCTGGAAAAGGATGATGGGTTGCTCCTTGTTGGTGACGACTTCTTCCGAAATGAGAACCTCCTTGATGTTCGGCTGAGAGGGGATGTCGTACATCACGTCGAGCATGATGTTCTCCATGATGGCGCGTAGCCCCCGGGCGCCCGACTTGCGCTTGAGCGCCTCGCGGGCAATGGCCGACAGCGCCCCGTCCGTGAAACGGAGGTGCACCCCCTCCATCTCGAAGAGCTTCTGATACTGACGGGTGAGCGCGTTCTTCGGCTCCTTCAGGATGCGCACCAGGGCAGCTTCGTCCAGCTCTTCGAGCGTCGCAATCACCGGCAGTCGCCCCACGAACTCGGGAATCAGGCCGAACTTGAGCAGATCCTCGGTCTGCACCTCGTGCAGCAGGTCGCTCATGCTTCGCTCGTCCTTGCGCCTTATATCGGCGCCAAACCCCATTCCCTTTACCCCGATCCGGCGGCGGATGATGTCGTCGAGCCCGACGAAGGCCCCCCCGCAGACAAAGAGGATATTGGTGGTATCGACCTGGAGGAACTCCTGCTGGGGGTGCTTGCGGCCCCCCTTGGGCGGCACGCTGGCGGTCGTTCCCTCGATGATCTTGAGGAGGGCCTGCTGGACCCCCTCCCCCGACACGTCCCGGGTGATCGAGGGGTTGTCTCCCTTGCGGGCGATCTTGTCGATCTCGTCGATGTAGACGATGCCCCGCTGGCACTTCTCGACGTCGTAATCGGCGTTCTGGAGTAGCGACAGGATGATGTTCTCAACGTCCTCGCCGACGTATCCCGCCTCGGTGAGGCTCGTGGCATCGGCAATCGCGAACGGCACCTGGAGGAAGCGCGCCAGCGTCTGGGCCAGGAGGGTCTTGCCGCACCCGGTGGGCCCGACCAGGAGGATGTTCGACTTCTGGAGCTCGACGTCTCCCGTCACGAGCTGCGAGTCGATGCGCTTGTAGTGGTTGTGAACCGCGACCGCGAGGATCTTCTTCGCGCGCTCCTGGCCGATCACGTACTGGTCGAGGACCTTCTTGATCTCCGAGGGCTTCGGCACCGCGGAGGTGGAGGAGAGGCTCTCCTCCTGATCACATTCCTCGGCGATGATGTCGTTGCAGAGGTCGATGCACTCGTCGCAGATGTAGACGGTCGGGCCGGCGATCAGCTTGCGGACCTCGTCCTGGCTCTTTCCGCAGAACGAGCAGACGAGGTTGCCGCTCCGATCGTCACCGTGTTTGGCCATTGGCCCCCCTACAGCTTCGGCTTACCCGGCCGAGTCACGATGACCTCGTCGACGAGACCATACTCGACCGCCTGCTTCCCGGTGAGGAAGAGATCACGGTCGGTATCCTTCTCGATCTTCTTGAGGCTCTGGCCGGTGTGCTTGACGAGGATGTTGTTCATCTGTTCGCGTAGCCGGATGATCTCGCGGGCCTGGATGTCGATGTCGGTCGCCTGACCCTGCACCCCACCCAGCGGCTGGTGGATCATAATCCGCGCGTGCGGCAAGGCGAAGCGCTTCCCCTTGGTCCCCGCCGAGAGGAGCCACGCCGCCATGCTGGCCGCCTGGCCGACGCACAGCGTAGAGACCTCCGGCTTGATGTATTGCATCGTGTCATAGATCGCGAGACCCGACGTCACCGATCCGCCCGGAGAATTGATGTACATATATATGTCCTTCTCCGGGTCTTCGGACTCGAGGAAGAGGAGCTGCGCCACCACGAGGTTGGAGAGGTCGTCGCCGATCGGGCTGCCGAGGATGATGATCCGGTCCCGGAGGAGCCGGGAATAGATGTCGTACGCTCGTTCCCCGCGGCCGGTCTGCTCGATGACGATGGGGATGAGGTTGGCGTGCATGCCTTCGGCGGGCCCTTCGGGACCAGCGTGGATTGTACCGGGTTTACTTTTCACGGGCAACGCTTTCTGCCGCAGGCGCTGGCATGACCTTTGCGCTGGCAATCACCCGGGAGAGGGCACGATCGCGAACCAGCTTCGCGCGCAGCGCGGCACGGAGCTCGGCACGGTCGCCGGGGAGCTCACGCCGGTCACCGCGATGTCGCTCGCGGGCCACCATGGCCTCGAGCTCCGTCGTGATGTCGGCTTCGGACACGGAGATGCCGTCGCGCGCGGCGAGCGCATCCAGCAGCAGCTCGGCGCGCACCTGCCCCTCGGCGCGCGGTCGCATCTTCAGGCGCAGTTGATCGAGCGCCTGCTGCTGATCGACCTCCGGCAGGCGCACGTCGAGACTCGCGAGCAGCGCGTCCGTCCGCCGCTCGACGAGCGAGGGCGGCACGTCGAACGTGTGTCGATCGAGAAG
>DATFVU010000138.1:0-2770 GCA_035260145.1 Candidatus Polarisedimenticolia bacterium
TCCCGCGGACACTAGCATCCTCCTCACGGTCGGTCAAGAGACCGGCACGCCGCGCACTGCGTCAGTCGGATGCCGCTACTTGCCGTCGAGGGTTGTGCAGGCGCCGAAGACGGTGACGCCTCGTCCCTTGCGCGCGACGGCGATCGTCGCGAAGCCCGTGTCCTCCTCGATGGCGAAGCTGAAGGCCCGCCCCTTCTCGACCCCCTGAAGGAAGATGCTTCCGTCCGCCCGCTCGAGGTTCTTGATCGGCGTGGCGCGATTCTCGCCGCTCGCCTTCGTGGTCCGGAGAACTTTGCGTATCAGGTCCACCTCGATGAACTGCGGGATGTTCCAGTTCCACGGCGGTCCGATCTCGCAATCCCCTTCCGGAGTGCAGACCGTCGCCTGCACCGCCGTGCACAGCAGGAGATTCGCCTGCGACAGCTGGTCCGCGTGTATGGAGGCGGCCAGGCCCGGGGCCAGCGCCACCGCGACAGCGACCAGCCATGATGATTTGCGCATCGTCGTTCTCCTCCGAATCATGAAGTCACTGCAGACACCGAGGGACCGTCAGCGCGCACCTGAGGGAGCATGAGGCAGGAAGGTGCTTCCGTCGGCCGGCCGGGGGCCGGCGCGGTCGTCTCCCCATCGACACGGAGCACACCAAAAACCTCCCCGCGCACTGGCCTTTGGAAAAGGTAAGGCAATCTAGATCGCCGATATGGCGGAGTCAAGTGACTCGATCGGCGCCGCTGCTCGGGCGGCGCCTCGATTGCGCCTGCGGCATGCGTTTGCTAGAATGCGCCGGCAAAAGTCACTTCCGGATGGAGGTCCCATGCGTCGGTTCGCGTTGAGCACGCTCGCCTGCTTCGTTCTCGCGGTCGCCGTGGCCGCCGCCGGAGTCACGGTCGACTACGACAAGGCCGTCGATTTCGCCAAGATCAAGACCTATGCCTGGAAGAAGGGGACGCCGGCTGCCAACCCGTTGAACGAGGAGCGCGTCCGCAAGGCGATCGAAGCGCAGCTCGCGGCCAAGGGGCTCACCAAGACGGAAGGCGAGGCCGACGTCTACGTCTACAGCCACGTCAAGACGGACAGGCAGCAGCAGGTCTCGGTGGACAACTTCGGCTACGGCGGCTATCCCGGCTGGGGCGGATGGGGAGGGGCCTGGACGACGACGACCGTCAACGTGCACAACGTGGTCGAGGGAACCCTGATCGTGGATCTCGTGAGCGCCGCCACGAATCAGCTCGCCTGGCGCGGCCTCGCGACGAAGACCCTCTTCCCCGACACGAAGGCCGAAAAGGTCGAGAAGATCATCAATCAGTCGGTGGCGAAGATGTTCCAGAAGTTCCCGCCGGCGCCGGAGAAGAAGTAGGCGGGCGCGAACAAGCTCCGGATCGGCTCAGATTCGCTGCCTATCCTGCAGGATTCCAATCACGTCCTGGACCAGGCCGCTCGCTCCCTCGCGCAGCTCGTCCACCGTGTGGGATTCCGTGCGGCCGGCCCAGTAGCGGACCGGAGCGGGGCCGCCCCAGAGCGTCACCTCCACGCCGTACCGCTTCGACTTCTGCTTGGGAAACGGCAGGGTCTCCTCGATCAGCTCCCGCAGCGTGCCGCCCGCCTCGACCTGCTCCTTCCACTTCTCGCTCCAGGCGGCAGCGGCTTTCTCCCCCTTCTCGAGAGGCACGAGGCGGAAGGTGACGGCGCCGTCGATCTGCTGCTCGTCGACCCGCCGCAGGATCTCCTCCCGGCTTCCCGGGTTTGCGAGGTCCGGCACCAGCGAGAAGCTCGTCGACGCGGCGATCTTCCGCGCCCGCAGGTGGCTGACCAGCTTGTCTTCGAAGCGGTGGCGAATCTCCTGGTCACCCAGGATGGCGATCGCCAGCACCTTGGTCGGCTTCCAGTCCGGGGACTGGGAGGAATTCCATTGCTCGACGATATGCGGCATGGGAGCGGCGGACGCCTGCATCGAGAGCAGGGCGCCGAGCGCGATCAAGGCGGGAAGCGAGCGTTTCATCATCTCCCGCCCGCGTCAGCGGCGACGGCCTCCCCCGCCGCCGCGCATGCCGCCGCCCTGAAAGCCCTGAGCGCGTGCGGATCCGCGCTGCCGGGCCTGAAAGTCTCTCTCCATGGAGGAGGCACCCGCACCGCCACCGTAGCCGCCGCCCGCGCCGCCCCCCGACCGATCCTTTTGCGACGCGCTCTGGTTCGATTTCCATGAGGAGCCGTCGCGCGTCTGCCACGATCCGTCATTGGAGCGCTTGTGGACGTTGCCGTCGCGATCGGTGTAGACATTGTTCGCGCCGCTCGGCATGTTCTTGGGCTGCGGTCGCGACGACTTGTCCTTGGTCGAGGCGTTGCGCGCTTTGTTCTCGGACTTGTTGTAGATGTTCGAATTCGTGCCCTTCGGCTGCGGGCGATCGCCTCCGCCGGGTCTGTCTCCCCCGCCGGGTCTGTCTCCCCCCGGATTGCCGACATTGATCTCACCGATGTTGATGGTATTGCCGCCATGGTAATACCCGCCGCCGTAACCGGGGCCGTAATAGCCTCCATAGGCTCCGCCGCCCCAGAAGCTGAACGTGATCGGTCCGAAGCTGACGCCGATGCCCATGCTCCATCCGGTGTAGGGATTGTAGTGAAAGCTGAAGCCCCAGGTGGCGTGGTTCGGGTAATAGGCGTAGGGAGAAACGTAGGGCGGGTAATACCAGCCGGTCCCCCAGACCACCGTCCCATAATAAGGATAGCAGCCGACGTATCCCGGCATGTAGCCGACGTAGACCACTTCGGG
>DATFVU010000139.1:0-2845 GCA_035260145.1 Candidatus Polarisedimenticolia bacterium
GGTCAGCGACACGGGCCCCGCCGCGGTGATCACCAGGAGGAAGCCGACGGCGTTGATCAGAAGGCCGCTCACCAGGACGTTCTCCTCCCCGGCGGCGCCGATCCAGCGGCCCAGCAGAAACGCCTGCACGATGAAGACGGCGGTTCCCATGAACAGGAACATGGTCCCCATGTCCTTCGCGCCGAGGCCGAAGGCGTGCTGGATGTACCACGGGAAGATCGACTCCAGCGACGCCATGGAGAAGGTCACGAAGAACGCCACCAGGTAGAAAGGCAGGAGCGGGCTCATGAACGCCCGCGACGTCCGCGGGATGACCGGCACCTCCGGCGCCGGCACGTCGGACGACAGAGGGCCTTCCGGGGCGGATCGTTCGGCCGCGCGCGTCTCCCCCGCCTGCGCCCCGAGGCTCTCGGGCAGGAGCAGCGCGGCCAGCGCGCAGGTCGCCAGATTCAGGCCGGCGGCCACCAGGAACGGAACGCCGTACCCGAAGCGCGAAAGGAGCCCTCCGATCCCCGGACCGAAGATGAAGCCCAGGCCCATCGCCGCCCCCATGAGACCCATGCCGCGCCCGCGGCTCTTCTCGTCGGTCACGTCCGCCACGAACGCCATGGCGGTCGGCAGGGCCGCCGACGACATCAGGCCGGACAGCCCCCGGGCGGCGTACAGGTAAGGCAGCCGCGAAGAGACCCCGAACAGCGCCAGGCCCAGCGCGTTCCCGAGCAGGCCGGCCAGGAGAATCGGCTTGCGCCCCAGCCGATCCGACAGGTGTCCCCACAAAGGCGCGAACAGGAACTGCATGAGCGAGTACAGGGTGAACAGCAGGGTCGACTGTGGAACGGTGGCGCGGCTCGAGGCGGCGTGATACACGATGTTGGGGATGATGATCCCCACCCCCAGCATCAGCAGGAAGAGTGTCAGGAAGAGAATTGCGAGCGCACGCCTGTCCAGCACCGCCCCTCCGGCTCCGCGCAAAGGCCCCCGATGATAGGAATGCCCTCCCGCCAAGTCAATCGCCGTCGGCCCAGGCCCTGCCCCTGATCTTTCCCCGGTGTGCGTCGCCGACCCTGCCCTCGCCGGGGACGCGTCCGGTTCGCTGCTCGAACCTCGGCTCGGCTCGCCTCGTTCCGCCCACCGCGCTGGGAAGCGCGCGGCGGGGCCCCGTCACTCGGTCTCGCACGCCCCGGCCAGCGCAGGGCGCGGCGCCGCACACCGAGCTGAGCAGAGCGGCGTCTGAGCGTGCGCGAGTCAGTTCGTTTGCCGCTGCGGCCTGCCACGGGTAAATCTCAGCCGCGCGCCGCGTTGACCGTTGTGGGGGCGGGCGATAGACTGCGGTTCTCATGACCGGTGAGCGGATCGACGACGTCGTCGTCGTGGGCGGCGGGATCATCGGGTGTGCGATCGCGCGCGAGGCGGCCCGGGCCGGCCTGCGCGTGCGTCTTCTGGAGAAGGGCGCCATCGGCGGCGAGGCGAGCGGCGCCGCGGCCGGGCTCCTCTGCCCCCAGGCGGAGGGAGACGCGCACGATCCGCTCTTCGGATTCGGCCTGGCGAGCCGCGATCTCTACCCCGAATTCGTCCGGCAGCTGGCCGAGGAGAGCGGGATTGATCCCGCCCTGTCCGAGCGCGGGACTCTCGTCCTGGCGCGTCCCGGCCCCCAGGCCGAGGGGCTCGACCGATCGGCCGCGGCGCAGGCCTCGCTCGGGCTCGCCGCCGAGCGCCTGAGCGGGGACGAGCTGCGCCGCATGGAGCCGGGCCTCCATCCCGACTGGAGCGAGGGTCTCTACCTGCCGCGCGATGGGTCGATCGACAACGTCGTCTTGATGCGGGCGCTTGAGGCCGCCGCCGCGCGATGGGGCGCGCGCCTTCTGGCCGGTGTGCGCGTCGATCGCCTCCTGGTGGAGGACGGCCGCGTCGCGGGGGTCCTGGCCGGAGGCGAGCGTGTACGCGCGGGGGCCGTGGTGGTCGCCGCGGGCGCCTGGACCTCCGACATCGGCGGCCCAGGAATCCCCCCCCTTCCCTCGATCCCGGTGCGCGGACAGATCGTCTGCTTCGGGCCGGCGCCGGCACCCGCTCTGCCGCTCTACACGCACGATTTCTATCTGGTGCCCCGGCGGGACGGCCGCGTGCTGGCCGGCAGCACGATGGAGCGCGCCGGCTTCGACACGTCGGTCACCGGCTCGGGGCTTGCGAGCCTGAGCGCCAAAGCGCTCGCGCTCGTTCCGGCGCTCGGCGCGGCCCCGCTTCACTCCGTCTGGGCCGGACTGCGCCCGGCCACTCCCGACGATCGGCCCGCCATCGGCCGGGCGCGGGCGCCGGGCCTCTTGTACGCCTGCGGGCACCTGCGCAGCGGGATTCTCCTCGCGCCGCTGACGGCGCGCCTGATCGGCCGATTGCTGCGGGAGGAGGACCCGGGGATGGATCTCTCCCCTTTCGATCCCCGTCGATTTTCGGACTAGGCGGGCGGAGCGGGCACAGGCGCCCGCGTCCCTCAGCGGTCCTGCTGGGCCTTCACCATCTGGCGGTTTCGCCTTGCGTGCTCCGCCAGGAAGTCCTTCTTGAGGTTTTCGACGAGCTCGTCGCGGCGCTCGTACAGCCGTTTCGCCCGTCGCGGCTTCACGCGCGACATCGCGTAGGCGACCAAAAGCGGCGCCGCGATGGTGCTGTCGGCATAGACGACGACGGAGTCGGTGAGCTTGTCCGGATCGACCTTGCCCCAGGAGACCGCCTCGGCGGGCGTCGCGCCCGAGAGGCCGCCCGTGTCGGGACGGGCGTCGGTGACCTGGATGAAGTAGTCGTGGCCGCGATCGGTCAGGCCGAGGATCTCCTGGATCTGCGGCTCGGTCTGCAG
>DATFVU010000140.1:0-7595 GCA_035260145.1 Candidatus Polarisedimenticolia bacterium
GACGCGAGATCGCGACCCGGTCCGATCGGCGCATCGCGTCCGGCGGCGATGTCGTCCGCGCGCACGCCGTCGCCGTCGCCGTCGGCATAGAACGCGTAGGCATAGCGTCCCGCCGACCAGGTCAGACGCATCGCCACTTTACGGCGGGAGACGATCGCCTCGGAACGCAGCCGCGCCATCTCCTGCCCCAGCTCCCGCGCCGCCGCGGTCACGCGGCTGCGCGACAGGGCCGCGAACAAGGCGGGGGCCGACGCGGCCAGTAGCAGACCGAGGATGAACAAGGCGAGGGCCGCCTCCGGCAGGGAGAAGCCGCCCTCGCCTCTCGCATGACCGTTCAGTTCTTGCCGATCGTGAGCCGCTCCCGGATGCGGTCGAAGGTCTTCTCCCCGATGCCGCGGACGTTCAGGAGATCCTCGACCTTCTTGAACGGACCATTCTTCTGGCGGTACTCGACGATTCTCTCGGCGTAGGCCTTGCCGATGCCGGGAAGCGCCACCAGCTCGTCCACGCCTGCGGTGTTGATGTTGACCTTCTCGCTCGGGGCCGGCGGCTGGGAGGCGGCGCCCCTGGCGGTCACGGGCGTCAGGACCAGGAACGCCAGGGCGAGCACCACGATGGCGCTCACGAATTGCAATCGGTCTCGTGTCATGGAACCTCCTCGAGTGAGGGAAAAATCTTGGGGGAGGGGGGATCATCGGATCCCCCACCCGCGTCGTGGAAAGGGATGGATCTCCGGGATGGAGAGCCGATCGGTTGTTGTGATCCATCCCTCATCTCCCCCAAGCTCATGAGTCCGCTCCACGCGCGATCTGCCGCCACTGTGAGGAAATGCACGGGACGTGCCACGCGCCCGGCGGCGCTCCGCCGCGCATGGAGCATCGTCCTGGATCCCGGCGCGGCGCGCGCTTGAGGCCCGGGGCGCCGGGCGGCGACGTGGGTGCGACGGCGCGCATGGGCGGGAACGGCGGACGCCCGCGGACGCGGTGGGACGACCGCCGTCTCACCCGCGCCCGGCGTCGGCGTCGTGAGTCGCAAGGCGCGGCCCGGGCCGGGGCGGTGGCTGGGAACCGAGGAGAAGGACTCTAGAGGGTGACGCGCTCGGCCCAGAGGACTCCGTCGATCGCCGCGATGCGCCGCAGCAGATCGTCGGGCACGCTGGAATCCAGGTTGAACACGGCGATGGCGTGGCCACCGGAGCGGTCTCGACCGAGGGACAGGTAGGCGATGTTGACGCTGGCGTCGCCGATCGTGCTGCCGATCCGACCCACCATGCCGGGGCGATCGTCGTTGCTCACGATGAGCATGTCGCCGCTGGGCAGGGCGTCGAGGTGAAATTCATCGAGCCGCACCAGCCGCGGCTCGCGCTTTCCGAACAGGGCCCCCGCCGCCGAACGCACACCATCCCGACCGCGGAGTGCTATCGAGATCAGCGCGGCGAAGTCCTGCGGCTCCGCCGCCCGGGTCTCCAGAACCCGGATGCCCGCGTCCCTGGCCAGCACGTGCGCATTGACCAGGTTGACCGGATCGGAGAGCTTGGACTGCAGGAACCCCTTCAAGAACGAAGCGGTCAGCGGCCGCATCGGGTACTCCTGCACGCTTCCCGAATACTCCAGCGTCACCTCGGAAACCGGACCTCGCGCCAGGGCGGACAGGAGCCTTCCGAGCCTCTCGCACAGATCGCGGTAGGGTTGGAGAACGGGCAGGAGACGCGGATCGATCCCGTCCATGTTCACCGCGTTCGTCACCAGATTGTCCTTGAGATAGGCGGCGATCTGCTCCGCGATCCGCACCGCCACCTTCTCCTGCGCCTCCTGGGTCGAGGCGCCGAGGTGGGGAGTTGCGATGACGGTGTCGAGGGAGAGCAGCGAACTGCCCGCGGGCGGCTCCTTCTCGAACACGTCGAGGGCCGCCCCGGCGACCTGACCCGAGATGAGGGCGTCGTGCAGCGCCCCCTCGTCGATGATTCCGCCGCGCGCCACGTTCAGGATGCGCACGCCCCTGCGGCAACGCTCCAGCTCCGCGGCACCGATCAGATGACGGGTCTCGTCGTTGAGCGGCAGGTGCAGGGTGATGAAATCGGAGCGCTCGTACACGGCATCGATGGGCATCAGGGCGACACCCAGCCGGGCGGCCACCTCTTCGGTCAGCACCGGGTCGTAGCCGATCACCTCCATGCCGAAGGCGCGCGCCCGAGCCGCCACCTCGCGGCCGACCTTACCCAGACCCAGCACCCCCAGGGTCTTTCCCGAGAGCTCGACCCCGAGGATCGCCCCCCGGTCCCAGCGGCCCGCCTTCATCGAGCGGTCGGCCCGCGGAATCTGACGCGCCAGCGCCAGGAGGAGCGACAGCGTGTGCTCGGCCGCGGAGATGGTGTTCTCCCCGGGCGCGTTCATCACCACCACGCCGCGTTTGGTCGCCGCCGCGACGTCGATGTTGTCCACGCCCGCGCCGGCCCGCCCGACGACCCTGAGCCGCGGCGCGCCCCGCATCACCTCTTCGGTGATCCGCGTGTCGGAGCGCACCACGATCGCCTCGACGTCGGCCACCGCCTTCAGCAGCTCGGCGCCGGCGATCCCCGGACGATGGTCGGCGTCGAGGCCGGCCCGGCGCAGGACGTCCGCGCAGACCGGCAGGATCTTGTCGGCGATGAGAACCTTCACGCGACCCTCTCCCGCAGGACCTCGTCCATCGCCTCAAGGAGGGCGTCCATCCCCTCGAGGGTGTGGTCGCCCATGTGACCGATGCGAAACGTCAGCTCCCTCAGGCGGCCGTAGCCGTTGCTGATGCCGAAGCC
Source organism: Candidatus Polarisedimenticolia bacterium (assembly GCA_035260145.1). Taxonomy (GTDB): domain Bacteria; phylum Acidobacteriota; class Polarisedimenticolia; order Gp22-AA2; family Gp22-AA2; genus Gp22-AA3. The sequence continues at coordinate 2,795 of DATFVU010000140.1, forward strand.
GCGGCCGGCGAGGTCCGCGATGAACCGGGCCACCTCCAGTTTGCGCGTATTGGCGACGCAGGTGATGGTGTTCGATCGGGCCCTGTCCTCCGCGAACAGGCCGAAGTGCTGCATCGCCCACTCCCGGGTCCGGTCGGCCATGGCGCGATGTCGGGCGTAGCGGGCCTCGAGCCCCTCCATCTCGATCCGCTTCATCTGCGCCTGCAGGGCGAACATGTGGCTCACCGACGGGGTCGCCATCGGCTGGCTCTTGTCGAAGCAGGACTTCAGGCGGACGAAGTCGAGGTAGTACCCCTTGCCGACCCTCCGGGCCGATCGCTCCATGGCCTTCGGCGAGACGGCGCAGACCGAGAAGCCGGGCGGCAGGGCCAGGCATTTCTGCACCGAGGCCAGGCAGACATCGATGCCGGTGCGGTCCACCTCGACCGGGATCCCTCCGAGGGAGGACACGGCGTCCACCAGCAGGAGCACGTCGCTCTGACGACGCACCGCCTCGCCGATCTCGGCCAGGGGGTTCACGACCCCCGTGGAGGTCTCGTTGTGGACCAGCGCCACGGCGTCGTACTTCCCGGTGGCCAGCATGTCGGACACGGCCTGCGCCTGGACCGCCCTTCCCCATTCCACGTGGAGGGGATCGGCCTCGAGACCGCAGGCGAGGGCCACGTCGTAGAAGCGCTCCGAGAACGCGCCGCACACCGGGACCAGGACGCGCCGGGCCACGCAATTCCGCAGCGCCGCCTCCCACAGCCCGGTGGCCGAGCAGGCGGTCAGGAACACGTCGTGAGAGCGCGTGCCGAACAGAGATCGCAGGCGCGGCACCAGGTCGCGGATCAGATTCTGCATCTCGAGACCGCGATGCCCGATGACCGGGCGGCTCATCTCCCGCAGGATCTCGGGCGCGACCTCGGTCGGGCCCGGTGTGTAGAGCACCGTGTGGTCCCGTTTCGCGGCAGGCACGGCGTGCGGTCCCCTCAGCGCGGGAAGAGCTTGCTGATATCCAGGAAGATGACCGTGGCCATGAACAGGAGCAGCAGGACGAGTCCCGCCTGCATCACCCTGTCCTTGACCTGAACCGACAGGTCGCGGCGAATCACCCCCTCGATCACCAGTGTCATGATGTGGCCACCGTCCAGGGGAGGGATCGGGAACAGGTTGATGATGCCCAGCTGCAGGCTGACGAAGGCGATGAAGTCGAGGAAGTGGGACAAGCCCTCCTGGGCGGACACTCCGGACGCCAGGTACAGCCCGATGGGCCCCGAGAACGAGCGCAGCGACATCTCTCCGATGAAAAGCTTCTTCAGCGTCAGGAACACCAGGGAGGCGTTCTCGAAATTGCGCTTGAACGAACCGCCGATCGCGTCGGCGAAGGCGTACTTCCGGATGGTCGTGGGCCACCTCGGCGTGAAGCCGATGACTCCCTTTTCGCCCTCCCGCACCGGCGTGATGTCCATGTCGGTCTGCTTCCCGTCGCGCTCGATCACGAAGTGCAGCGACTTGCCCGGCGAGGCGTAGATGGCCTTCACGACCTTGTTGATCGTGGTCATCTCGACTCCGTCGATCGACACGATCCGATCGCCGGTCCGCAGACCGGCCTTCGCGGCCGGGCGGCCGGGCTGCGGGTCGCTGATGAGGACCCCGGTGGCCGGACCGAACGGGATGATCCCGACGCCGTTGCGTTTATCGGGCTCGATTTGAAGCTGGCGCGTGAGGCGCTCGGCCCCCCGCTCCACCACCACCTCCTTGGTTTGCCCCGGGCTGAGGAGGATGGCCCATTCCATCTCCCGCCAGGTGTGGACCGGCTGGCCCCCGATGCTCACGATCCGGTCCATCGGCTGGATGTCCGAGGCGCTCGCCGGCGACTCGGGGAGAATCTCGCCGACGATCGGCGGCTGCGAGGGATAGATCGGCTCGGGGATGCCGATCATGAGAATCGCGACGGTGAAAACGTAGGCGGTGATCAGATTGAACACCGCCCCCATGACGAAGACGAGAAAACGCTGAAAGCGCGAGCGGGACATGAGGTCGCCCGCGTCGGGGGGCCCGGTGACCTCCTCGGGGGTCTCCCCCTTGAGCTTGACATAGCCGCCGAGCGGCACCCAGGAGACGCGATAGTCGGTGCCGCCGCGCCGCCAACCGAAGATGCGCGGCCCGAAGCCGACCGAGAACACTTCGACGGTGACCCCCAGGAGCTTGGCGACGAGGTAATGACCGAACTCGTGGAACAGGACGACCACGCCCAGGACCACGACGAACGGCGCGGCGAACTGCCAGATCCAGCTCACGTGCTCCAGGATGAAGCTCAACTCGCACCTCCATGCGACAGGATCTCTTCGGCGACGCCGCGCGACCATGCGTCCGCCTCCAGGACGCTCGCAAGCGACGTGACCGGGGCAGGCCGGTGCCGCCGCAGAACGCTTTCCACCACCCTCGGGATGCCGGGAAACTCGAGGCGCCGGGAGAGAAACGCCTGCACCGCGACCTCGTTGGCGGCGTTCAGAACGGCCGGGGCCGTTCCTCCGTCTCGAAGGGCCGCATAAGCCAGGTCGAGGCTCGGGAAGCGGCGGCGATCGACCGGGAAGAACTCCAGGGGACCCAGAGACTCCAGATCGGGAGCCGCGACCGGCCCGGCGAAGCGCTCCGGATAGCCGAGCGCGTACTGGATGGGAGCACGCATGTCCGGCACGCCCATCTGGCTCAGGACCGAACCGTCCACCAGCTCGACCATGGAATGCACGACGCTCTGAGGATGCAGCACCACGTCCAGCCTATCGGCCTCGACATCGAACAGCCAGCGCGCCTCGATCACCTCGAGCCCCTTGTTCATGAGAGTGGCGCTGTCGATGCTGATCTTCTTTCCCATGTCCCAGACCGGGTGACGCAGCGCCTGCTCGGGAGTGGCCCGCGCCAGATCTTCGATGGACGCGGTCCGGAACGGTCCGCCCGAGGCGGTCAGCACGATGCGCCGCACCTCCTCGCCGCGGCAGCCTCGCAGGCACTGGTGCACGGCCGAATGCTCGCTGTCGATCGGAAGCAGGAGCGCGCCCGCATCGCGCGCCGTCTCCATCAGCAGTTCGCCGGCCATCACCAGGCTCTCCTTGTTGGCGAGGGCGACGATCTTGCCGGCCTTCAACGCCTCGTACGTCGCGGGCAGTCCGGCCGCTCCGACCACGGCGGCCACGACTCGATCGGCGGCCGGATACGCGGCGGTGGCGCGCAGCCCCTCCGGCCCCGTGACGATCTCGCAGCGCGCCCGCCGCGCCGCCTGCTCGATCACCTTGCGACCGCTCTCCTCGGCGATCGCCACCAGCCGGGGACGGTGTTCCTCGATCTGCCGGGACAGCAGCTCGGCGTTCCGGCCGGCCGCGAGGGCCACCACCTCGAAACGCTCGGGAAAGCGGGCGATCAGATCGAGCGCCTGGACCCCCACCGACCCGGTCGATCCCAGGACCGCCACGGCGCGGCGCCCGCCATCGGCCATCAGTGCGCCCTCATCGCGAACACGTAATAGTAGTAGAGGACCGGGCCCGCGTACAGCAGCGAGTCGACCCGATCGAGAATGCCGCCATGCCCCGGCACCAGCGAGGCGCTGTCCTTCATCCCCGATCCCCGCTTCAGCATCGACTCGACCAGATCGCCCAGGATCCCGATCGTCCCCAGCGCCAGTCCCAGAAAGACGCAGTCGATCGCGGTCAGGCGGGTGTAGAACCAGACGCTCGCGATGAAGGCGGCCAGGAGCGCCCCGAGAACACCGCCGACCGCCCCCTCGATCGTCTTCTTCGGGCTGACCCGCGGCGCAAGCGGCCGGCGCCCGAGAGACGACCCCACATAGTACGCGGCGGTGTCGCTGCTCCAGACGACGAAGAACAGGAGAAACACCAGGTCCGATCCGGTCTCGTCCCCCTTCGGCAGGTCGTTGATGATGCGCAGATCGATGAGGTACCCGAACAGGACGCCGATGAACGTGGCGATGAAAAACGTCGTGCCGATGTCCGCCAGGGACGGCCCCCAGTCCCCGCCGCGCCAAAGCGACGCGAGCGGCAGCGCGATCAGCCCGAACGCGAGACCGTAGCGGATGTCGAACCCCGCGAACGCGAACGAGGCGATCACGAGAACGGCGACCAGAGCGCCGAGCAGACGATGGCAGCGATGACCCCGCGCCGCGGCCAGACGATACAGCTCGCGCAGCGCCAGGAACGCCGTGAGCGTCATCAGGATCTCATACACCCCGGGATGAAATTTCTTGACGATCACCCAGAAGAGGGGCAGGAAGACGGCGGCGGATAGAACGCGCTTCATGAGGGATCCGCGAGGGCACTCACCCGGCTGCGCTCAGACCGTGACCTTGCCGGGCGACAGATTGACGGACTCCGGCTCGGACCCCGCCACGCGACCATAGCGCCGCTCGCGCTTCTGGTAGTCGACGATGGCCTGGAGCAGCTCCCGACGGCGGAAGTCCGGCCACAGGGTCTCGGTCACCCAGATCTCGGCATAGGCGATCTGCCACAGCAGGAAATTGCTGATGCGCAGCTCGCCGGACGTGCGGATCAGGAGATCGGGGTCGGGCTGGCCGGCGGTGTACAGATAGCGCGAGAACACCGCCTCGTCGACGGGCGTCTGCGGAGAGCCGGAGGCCCGGCGATCGTCCAGGATCCGATTGACCGCGAGGACGATTTCGGCCCGTCCGCCGTACGACAGGGCGATATTGAATAGAAGACCCGTGTTGGCGCGCGTCGCCACCATCGCATCCTGCAGCTCGCGCTGGATGGTGGGGTTGAGCTCGTCCATCTGACCGATCACGTTG
>DATFVU010000141.1:0-4056 GCA_035260145.1 Candidatus Polarisedimenticolia bacterium
TCGACGAGGAGGCCGTCGTGATCCGGGGCCCGCACCGTGCCGTTCTGTTCGACCTGTTCGATACGCTTCTGCGCATGGACACGTCCGCCTACCTGGAGGGGAAAAGAGAGGAGGCTCGCCTGCTCGGGGCGCCGCCCGAGCGCTTCATCGCGGCGTGGATGGAGTCGAGCGATCGGGCGCAGAAAGGGGAACTGCCCGATTTCCCCGCCCGCGTCCGCCACGTCCTGAGCGCCTGCGGCGTGCGGCCGGACGAGGCCACCCTGGCCCGCGTCTCGGATCTCGAAGCGCGGATGGCCTCGAGCCTTTCGCTGCATCCGGACGTCCTCCCGACCCTGGAGGGCCTGCGCCGACACTTGGGCCTCCGGATCGCCCTGGTGAGCAACGCCTCGTCCACTGCCGCGCTCGTGGTCGAGCGCATGGGACTGGCCCCCTGGTTCGATCATCTCGTGTTCTCGTTTCACGTCGGGGTCATGAAGCCCCATCCCGACATCTATCTCAAGGCGTGCGCGGGGCTCGAGGTCCGGCCCGCGGACTGTCTATTCGTCGGAGATGGGAACGGCTACGAGCTGGATGGCGCCCGGGCCCTCGGCATGGAGGCGATTCGGATCGAGCGTCCCGTGGGGGAGGGGCCTTTTCGCAAAGGGGAGAGCCTTTCGTTCGATGCCTCCGTCGACGACCTGACGCATGTCCTGACCCTGGTCAGGCCGGCCGTCTGAGCGCGGCGGCCGGACAACGTCCCGTTACAGTTCACGACATCCGCGCTACGAAAATCGTCGTGCCCCAGACTCCTCCCGGCGGTTTCAGGATCGTGATTGCCGCAACACGTTCAAGTCTCAGGCGTTGCGCCTCCCGGTCGCGTGACCTCCCGTGGAACAGTTCTTGCTGCTGTTCTGGACACGCGTCTGGAGGGGAACGTGACGCCCAAAGCGAACGTGCTGCTCATCGATCCCAACGCCGAGGCCGCGCGCGCCGAATCGGCCGTCCTCACGCGGGCGGGTCACCGCGTGGTCACGGTCGACCGGGGCGCTCTTGCCATGGAGCGGCTCAAGGCGCAGAGCTTCGATCTGGTGATCGTGGATCACGAGCTCCCGGACATGAGCGGCCTCGAGGTCCTGGCGAAGATCAAGGAGGCCTCTCCCGAGACTCCGGTGGCGATATCCGCATCGACCCCGGACGTCGACGCCACGATCGTGGCTCTGCGCAAGGGGGCGTACGACTACCTGCGCAAGCCGATGGTCGACGAGGACCTTCTGGCCCTGGCGGAGAAGGCGGCCCAGATCAAGCAGATGGGATACGAGCGCCGCCGCGCGGTGGAAGAGCTGCAGTCGGAGAAGGTGAAGAATTTCGAGCTGCGAAGGAATCTTCAGACCCAGTTCGCCTTCAGCGCCATCCTGGGCAAGAGCCCGAAGATGAAGCAGATCCACGACGTGCTTCAGGAGGTGACCGCCGCCGACTCGACCGTGCTCGTCATGGGGGAGAGCGGAACCGGGAAGGGACTCCTGGCCCGCATCCTTCACTACAACTCGCCGCGCGCCGACAGACCGTTCGTGGAGGCGAACTGCGCCGTCTACTCGGAGGGGATTCTCCACTCGGAGCTGTTCGGCCACGAGAAAGGCGCCTTCACCGGCGCGGTCAAGCAGAAGAAAGGGCGTTTCGAGCTGGCGCACACGGGCTCGATCTTCCTCGACGAGATCGGCGACATCTCCCCCGCCACGCAGCTGATGCTGCTGCGCTTCCTCCAGGAGAGGCGCTTCGAGAGGGTCGGCGGCGAGGAGACGATCGAGGTGGATGTGCGGGTGATCGCCGCCACGAACAAGAATCTGCAGGAGGGGATGGAGCGGGGCAGCTTCCGGAACGACCTGTTCTACCGCCTGAACGTGATTCCGATCCACATTCCGCCGCTGCGCGAGCGGGTCGAGGACATCCCGATCCTGGGCATGGAATTCTTCGAGCAGGTGTCGAAGAAGATCGGCAAGAGCATGCGCGGCTTCTCCACCGATGCGATGGATTTGATGACCCGTTACTCCTGGCCCGGCAACGTGCGCGAGCTGGAAAACGTCATCGAGCGCACCGTGATCCTGGCCAAGTCCGACCTCATCGAGGTCAGCGACCTTCCTCCCAACCTGAAAGACGCCGCCACGGACGGCTCCGAGGTCAAGCTGTCGCTGCACGAGAACGAGCGGCTGTACATCCTGAAGACGCTCGCCGAATGCAACTGGAACAAGAAGCTCGCCGCGTCGGTCCTGGGCATCAACCGCTCGAGCCTTTACAGCAAGCTCAAAAAATACGACATCGGTCGCAGCCCGGTGAACTGAGTGAGGCGGCAGGTCCGGCGAGGTGCGCGCCCGGCCGCACCGGCACCGGAGTCGCGACCATGAGAGACCTCAACCGGGGCACCCGGATCTACATCTTCGCGACATACGCGGCCGCCCTGATGATCGTGCTGCACGTGCTCCGTGGCGGTGCGCTCAACTTCGACACCGAGTTCCTGACCCTCGCCCTGATCGGCGCCATCATGGCGCCCCACACCGTGCATCTGGGAATGCGGGTGGAGATGTCCATCTCCCACCCCTTCATCCTGGCCACCATGATCCTTCTGGGCACCTCGAACGCCGTGCTCATCTCCATCATCTGCATCAGCAGCCTGTGCTTCATCCGCGCGCCGCGCATGGAGTTCTATCGCTCCCTGTTCAACATCTCCTCCTTCGTCATCACCACGTTCGCCACCTGCCGCACCTACGTCGCCCTGGGGGGAAGTGAAGGCGGCGGGGGCAGCGTCCCCCTGATCGCCCTCATGGTCGCGACCCTCGTGTTCTACCTGGTCAACACGTACGGCATCTCGGGGGTGGTCGCGCTGAGCGGCCGCCTGAACCTGTTCAAGGTGTGGCACGAGAACTTCCTCTGGTCCGCGCCCTCGTTCTTCGCGGGCGGCTCGCTGGCTCTCGGAATGTCCTATTTTCTGCAGCGCTTTGGGATCTACTCGTTCGTCCTGTCGCTGCCGTTCTGCGTGCTCATCTACTACTCCTACAAGCTCTATCTCGACAAGCTGGAGGAGAAGAAGCAGCACCTCGAGGACATCGAACGGATGAACGCGGACCTCGAGCGCAAGGTGAAGGAGCGCACGCAGGAGCTGGAGGTGGTCAACCAGAAGCTCCAGGAGTCGAACCTCGAGCTGCAGCGCGCCAACTCGCTCAAGAGCGAGTTCCTGGCCAACATGTCGCACGAGCTGCGGACGCCTCTGAACGCCATCATCGGATTCTCCGAGCTTCTGCTCGACACGGGCTCGGCCGTGCTGACGGACGATCAGAAGGATTACGTGGCCGACATTCTTTCGAGCGGCCGTCACCTCCTGGAGTTGATCAATGAAATTCTCGACCTGTCGAAGATCGAGGCCGGCAAGATGCGGCTGAGCGTGGAGGAGTTCGAGATCGGCCCGGTCTGTGACGAGGCCATGGCGTTCCTGCGCGTGGAGGCCGGCCGCAAGCACATCGAGCTGATCCGGGAGGTCGAGGACGAGGGGCTCGAGGTGCGCGGCGACCGCAGCAAGGTGAAACAGACCATGAACAACCTCCTGAGCAACGCCGTGAAGTTCACCCCCTCGGGGGGGCGGGTCACGTTGCGCACGCGTCGCGAGGGGGACGCGCTCGCCGTCTCGGTGATCGACACCGGCATCGGCATCAAGGAGGAGGACCAGGCCAGGATCTTCCAGGCCTTCACCCAGGTGGACGGCTCGTACGCCCGACGCTACCAGGGGACCGGGCTGGGCCTCACGCTGGTCAGGAAATTCGTCGAGATGCACGGAGGCAGCGTGACCCTGAAGAGTCGCTTCGGGGAGGGGAGCGAGTTCACCTTCACGATCCCCGGCGTCGTCACTCCGGGGCAGGAGGGCCTGGATCCATTCCCGGCCGACTTCGTCGAGGGTGTCAGCCGATTGACGCAAAGGGCCGGCCCGCAGGGAAATCTCATCCTCGTCGTGGAGGACAACCCGATCAACATGAAGCTGGTTCGCGACATCCTGAAGGCGAGCGGCTACCGGGTCGCCGAGTCGACCACGGG
>DATFVU010000142.1:0-9379 GCA_035260145.1 Candidatus Polarisedimenticolia bacterium
GGATCGTCCTCCCAGTCGGCCGACTGCGACCCGATCCAATAGTACGTGCGCCCCTTCGGATCGAGACGCTCGATGACTCCGCCGGGATAGATGCGTCGCCCCTGGTGCGTGATGCGCACCCCCCGCGATCGCCGGCGCGGAACGTTCACGTTGAACAGGGTATCGGCCGGCATTCCGCGCTCCAGGATCTCCCGCGCCAGGATGCCCGCGAACCGCCCCGCCGCGCCGAAATCCACCGGGGAGTCCGCGCCGGTTTCCTGCGAGATGGCGAAGGCGGGCAGCGACATCAGTGTGGCCTCGAAAGCCGCGGACACGGTCCCCGAGTAGGTGATGTCGTCCCCCAGATTGTAGCCGCGATTGATGCCGCTCACCACCAGCCGCGGCCTTCCCTCGGCCTTCAGGATGGCGTGGATCCCCAGGTAGACGCAGTCGGTCGGAGTCCCCTGCACGACGAAGTGCCGGGGACCCCGCTTGTGGAAGCGCAGGGGGTCGTTGAGCGTCAGGGCATGACCCTGCCCGCTCTGCTCGCGGTCGGGCGCGATGACCCAGACGGTCCCGATCTCCGCGAGGCTCTCCTCCAGCGCCTTGAGGCCCTCCGCACCGTAACCGTCGTCGTTCGTGACCAGGATGCTGACCGACTGCATGGGCCCCGTTCCCCGGGTGACCGATCCCCGAAGGGCGGCCCGCTCCGGAGCGGAGCGGGTCGCGGGACACGCGGCCCGTGCCCCGCCCCGGAACCTGCCGGCTTGGCCTGGATTGGTCGGGGCGACTGGATTTGAACCAGCGACCACCTGCACCCCAAGCAGGTGCGCTACCAGGCTGCGCTACGCCCCGAGATTCCCAGTGACTCGTCCGCTTCCGTCTCTGGAAACGGCGCTCGAAAGAGCCGCCATTCTAGGTGCGGCGGCGCGGGCGCGTCAAGCGAGCGTCGGACGGGCGGCCTCCCCTCGCCGAGCGGCTCTTGAAGGTGACCGGAGGCGCCCGATCCGGATCCCTCCTTGCTCCACGTCCTCGCGAATCTATATTTGAGGCGGGTCACGCGTGGATACAGATCCGTGATCTCCGCACTCGTCCGTCCGGGGGCCCAGGATGCCCGTGCGAGATCCGAATCGATCGTATCCCCGCCTTAGGCCGGTCTCCGGCGCGCCACGCGGCATTCTCACGTCCCTCTGCCTCCTGGCCTCGCTCACCTCTTTTGGCGCCCAGAGCGGATCGCGGCTGGAATTCCAGGTCAAGGCCGCCTTCCTCTATAACTTCGCAAAATTCATCGAGTGGCCGCGCGAGGCCTTCCGCGATGCGGACGCGGGGTTCGTGATCTGCGTCGTGGACGACGAGGAGTTCGCCGGCACGCTCGAGCCCGCCATCAAGGGAAAGAGTGTTGACGGTCGAGCCTTCCGGGTCCGACGGAACTCCTCCCCGGACCAGGCGGACCTCTGTCAGATCCTGTACCTGGGGACGGCCGGGACGTCCCGGATCGCCTCTTACCTCGAGGCCGTCCGGACGGCCCCCGTTCTGACCGTGGGCGACTCCCTGGGGTTCATCCGACGCGGGGGCGTCATCAATTTCTTCATTCGGGACAATCGCGTGCGTTTCGAAGTCAATCCGGACGCGGCCTCCCGCGCCGGACTCCGAATCAGCTCAAAGCTTTTGCAATTGGCTTCCGTGGTGCGGGACGGAAAAAACGCCGAGGACGGGCGATGAAACCCACCGCCCGGTGTCGTTCGCGCAGGCGGAGGCCATGAACCCGAGGAGGTTTTCCATGAAACACATTCCCATCGAGCGACGGGGCCGCGCGTGGACGCTCCCGCTGCTGGCGATGATCGTGTGGGGAGTCCTGACGCAGGCCCCGGCGGCGCAGTCGCTGCCGGGAGACCTGACCCAGCTTCCGATCGAGGAGCTGATGGCCATCGATCTGGTCTACGGGGCCTCCCGGCATCAGCAGAAAATCACCGAGGCGCCCTCGTTCGTCACGGTGGTGACGGCTCAGGACATCAGGCGCTACGGGTACCGCACCCTGGCGGACATCCTGCGTGCCGCGCACGGCTTCTACACCACCTACGATCGCAACTACACCTATCTCGGCGTGCGCGGCTTCAGCCGCCCGTCGGACTACAACAGCCGCTTCCTCCTGCTCGTCGACGGGCACCGTATCAACGACAACTTCTATGGCAGCGCCTACATCGGGACCGAATCGATCATCGACGTCGATCTCATCGACCGCGTGGAGATCATCCGCGGGCCGAGCTCGTCGCTCTACGGGACGAGCGCCTTCTTCGCGGTGATCAACGTGATCACCTTCGCTCCCCAGGACACGCCGAGGCTTCAGGTCAGCGGACTCGGGGCCAGCTATGGCACGCCGGCGGGCCGCATGAACGTCGCCAAGACCTTCTCGACCGGCGCCTCGATTCTGGCCTCGCTCTCCGCCTACAAAAGCGCCGGGCAGACGCTGTTCTATCCGGAATACGACGACCCGCAGTTCAACAACGGGGTATCGGAGGGCAGCGACTACGACAACGCCTACCAGTTCTTCTCCACGACCAGCTACAAGAACCTGACCGTCCGCCTGGCCTACAACAGTCGGGAGAAGGGGATCCCCACCGGCGCCTTCGACACCCCGATCAACGATCCGGACGCGAAGACCATCGACTCCCGCGGCTATCTCGACCTGACCTACGAGCGGCCCCTGTCGACGAACGCCGATCTGTCGGCCCGGGTCTCCTACGATCGCTCCTACTATCGCGGCGACTATCCGTACTACTCGCCGTATCCTACGACGCTTTTGTACCGCGAGCATTCCTGGGGGGAGTGGTTCGGCGCCGAATCGAAATTCACGCTGAGGCCGACGGCGAAGCAGACGCTCACCTCCGGCTTCGAATTCCGCGGCAATCTGGAGCAGCGCCAGCGCTGGCAGAACGTCTACCCCGGTCCGGTCGATTTCGACGATCAGGTTCACTCGAGCGAAAGCGGCCTGTATGTGCAGGACGAGATCGCGGTCAGCGATCGCCTGGCTCTCAACCTGGGGGTCCGCCACGATCACTACGAGACGTTCGGCCACAGCACCAATCCGCGCGCCGCGTTCATCCTCTTTCCTGCCGACCAGACGACCCTGAAGTTTCTGTTCGGGAGCGCCTTCCGCGCCCCGACGGTGTACGAGCTCTACTATGGCTCGCACGCCAATCCCGACCTCCGCCCCGAGTCGATCGCCACGTACGAGGTCGTGCTGGAGCAGTACGCCCACGGGAACCTGCGTCTCTCGGGCTCCGCCTTCCTGTACCGGATCTCGGACCTGGTGAGCGTCGACACCTCCTCGGGTCTGTTCGAGAATCTCGACCATGTCAGCGCCCAGGGGATCGAGATCGAGATCGAGAAGCGCTTCCGGTCGGGATTCCGGCTGCGCGGCAGCTCCACACTGCAGGAGGCGCGCGACGACGTGAACGATCAGCCGCTGACCAATTCTCCACGCCTGCTCGCGAAGTTCAGCGGCGAGGTTCCCATCCGCTCCGAACGGTTGACGGCGGGGGTCGAGGTTCAGTACACCAGCCGGCGCCTGACCCTGGACGGCAACTATGCCCCCGACTTCGCCGTGGCCAACCTCAACGTGTTGAGCCGCCAGCTCGTGAAGGGGCTCGACCTGTCCGTCGGCGTGTACAACCTCTTCGACACGACGTACGCCGACCCGGGCTCGGAGCATCACCTTCAGGACACGATCGAACAGGACGGCCGGAACTTCCGGATCAAGCTGACCTGGGGCTTCTGAGCCCGCCGCGCGAACGGGTCGCCGACCGGCCCGGCGCCGCGGCCCCGCCCCGGAGGGATTCCGGTTGCCGCTGCCCTCTCCCTCCCCATATAATCCCGCCCTCGAACCGGCTGCATGCAGCTTTCCGGGAGCGGCGCCCCCACCCCGCCCCTCAAGGACGCGATGAAAGCGATTCGGAAGGTGGCGCCCCGTCCGGGTGCCCTGGAGTGGGCCGACGTCGCGATGCCCCCCTGCGGCCCCACGGAGGTGCTGCTGCGCGTGAGGGCCGCCTCGTTGTGCGGCACCGACGCGCACATCTACAACTGGGACGGCTCGGTGCGCGACATGATTCTGGCCACCACCGACCAGCTGCGCGTCCCGCGCATCATCGGCCACGAGTTCTGCGGCGAGGTGCTGGAAGTGGGACGCGACGTCCGGGGCGTCGGCGACTCCGCCTCCGAGCCGATCCGGCCGGGGGACCTCGTCTCGGCGGAATCGCACATCGTCTGCGGCCAGTGCTACCAGTGCCGCCGGGGACAATTCCACGTCTGCACGCGGGAGAAGATACTGGGCGTCCACCGGGACGGCGGCTTCGCCGAATACATCGCCCTGCCCGCCTCCTGCGCCTGGCTCAACGATCCCGCGATCGTGCCCGTCGAGGTGGCCTGCATCGAGGAGCCGTTCGGCAACGCCGTTCACGCCGCGACCGAGTACGACCCCCGCGGCCAGTGCGTCGTGATCTTCGGGGCCGGGCCGATCGGGCTGTTCTCCATCATCGTCGCGGAGGCTTTCGGGGCCGAGCGCATCATCGCGGTCGACACCACCCCCTTCCGCCTCGAGCTGGCCGCGCGCGTGGGGGCGCACACGGCCTTGCTGACGAGCCCCGCCCCCTCCGGTGAGCCGGAGGCGCGCGCCCGCGAGCGCGAGCGGATCGTCGGATTGATCCGCGACGCCGCGGCCCCGCTCGAGCCCGATCTCGTGTTCGAGATGAGCGGCCACCCCGACGCGATCGATACGGCGCTCCGGGCCGTGCGCCGCGGCGGCAAGGTGATCCTGTTCGGTTTGCCGAAGTCCTCTTCGGTGACCCTCGAACGTTACGCGGAGGACGTCATTTTCGGCGGCGTGACCCTCAAGGGGATCATCGGCCGCAAGCTCTACGACACCTGGAAGCGCACGCGCGAGCTCGTGTCGCGTCCCGAGGTGCGCTCCAAGATCCGCTCGGTCATCACGCACACGTTCCCGTTCGAGCGCTACGAGGACGCCTTCCAGAAGATGCTGGCGCGCGAAAGCGGCAAGGTCGTCCTGCGCATCACCCGGGATTGAGGTCCATCATGAACCCACGTCTGCAGGCCTATCTCGGAGCGGAGATCGAGGCCCTGAAATCGAAGGGGATCTTCAGGATGCCGCGGGTCCTCCAGTCATCGGCCGGACCGCGGGTCCGCATGGACGGCCGCACGATCATCCAGCTCTCTTCGAACAACTATCTGGGGCTGACCACGCATCCCCGCGTCGTGGACGCGGCCCGCCGCGCCGTCGAGGAGTTCGGCGCCGGTCCCGGCGCCGTCCGCACCATCGCCGGCACGATGTCGCTTCACCTCGAGCTGGAGAAGCGCCTGGCGCGATTCAAATCGACGGAATCGGCCCTGGTGTTCCAGTCGGGCTACACGGCGAACGTCGGCGTGGTGTCGACCCTGATGCAGGAGGGGGACCTGATCGTCTCGGACGAGCTGAACCACGCCAGCATCATCGACGGCTGCCGCCTGTGCAAGGCGGACCGCGCCATCTACCGGCACCTCGACTACGACCACCTGCGACAGATCCTGAAGGCCGCGCGCGGCAAGACGACCGGCAAGATCCTGGTCGTGGCCGACGGAGTCTTCTCCATGGACGGAGACGTCTCCGATCTCAAGGCGATTCGCGGCCTGTGCGGCGAGTTCGACGCCATTCCGATGGTGGACGACGCGCATGCCACCGGCGTTCTGGGGAAGGACGGACGCGGCAGCGTGGACCACTTCGGGCTTCAAGACACCTGGGACATCCAGATCGGCACGATGTCCAAGGCCTTCGGCGTGATGGGCGGCTACGTCTGCGCGGCGCGGCCCCTGATCGACTTCTACATCCACAAGGCGCGCCCCTTCCTGTTCTCCTCCTCCCACCCGCCGGCCGTGATCGCCGCCTGCATCGCGTCGGTCGACGTCATGGAGACGGAACCCGAGCTGCACGCCCGTCTGTGGGAGAACACCCGCTTCTTCAAGCAGGGGCTCCAGAACCTCGGATTCAATACCGGCGCCTCGACCACGCCGATCACGCCGGTGATCATCGGCTCGGGCGCCAAGGCGGCGCGATTCTCGGATGAGCTGTTCGACCACGGCGTGTTCGCGCAGGGGATCTTCTTCCCCATGGTCGCCGAGGAGAAGTCCCGCGTGCGCACGATCGTGATGGCCACCCACACGCGCCAGGATCTCGAGGAAGCGCTCGGAGTCTTTCAGGCGGTCGGCAGGAAGCTGGGGGTGATCTGATTCAGGAGCCGGTGTGCGCTCCGGCGGGCTGCGGACGGGAGCCCATATCGCCGGGAAGCGGGCCGGGGCTCTTGAAGTATGCGTCCGGGAGCGTGTCATACACCTCCATGATCGGATGGAGGATCTTCAGCGTCGCCCCCTTGCGCATGCTGACCTTCTCCGGGCACAGCAGAATCCGCCCGCGGCGCGCCCAGCCCTTCCAGTCCCAGATCGTCGGCTGACCCCCGGGCGGGTCGTCCTGGAGCACGTACGACCAGCGGTCCATGAGGTGCGACCGTCGATTGATATGGGCCCAGTAGCGGTCACGCGGCGTCAGTCCGACGTCGTCGAAGGTCAGCTCGACCAGATCGTACTCCTGTCCGTCGCGCGTCTCCTCCCCGGCGTACTTCAAGTGCACGCCGGGATCCTTCATCTTGTACGGCATCAGGAGCCAGTAGGTGTCGTTGATCCAGGCCTCGTAGGCGTCGTCCAGGAAAGGTTTCGCTGCCGCCGCCTCCAGCCTCGCCGGCGTCGTGGCCGCGGGCCCGGGCGAGGCGCCATCGGCCGGCGCTTCCTTGGGGAGTCTGTAGGCGTCTCCGAGCCGCGAATTCACGTCCATGAGGACGACGACGCTCGCACCGTCTTTGCCCCGCGTCTCGAAACGGAGGTGGCCATCGAAGCGATCCCAGAGATGCGTGCGGTAGGCCACCCGTTTGCCGTCCTTCTCCACCGCGAAGGCGAAGTACACGAAGCGCGTCTCCTCCCACGCCTGGCGTCCGCCGAGCGCCGCCATCGCCAGATCGGCGATGGCGATCGCGCGCGGGTCGGAGCGCGACGGGTCGAAGACCTGGGGCGCTCCCGCGACCGATCCACACGCCAGGCAGGCCGCCAGGAGCGCGGCCCGTCGCGTCGCGGCCCCCCTCATCGCTTCCCCTTGAGACGCTTGTCGGTCGTGTCCATGACTTTCAGGATTTCCTGCAGGCGGCCGCTCAACGACGACAGCATCGGCCCGATCGGCCGCGGAGGATCCGGAAGACGATCGGGCTCCTCGACCGCCGCCGGCTCGAACAGATCGTCCAGGGCGCCGTGGCCGTCCGCCATGCCCAGTTTCTTGCGGGCGCCGGCGATCGTGTATCCCTCCTCGTACAGGAGGCGCTTGATCTGCAGGACGAGGTCGACGTCCTTGCGCCGATAGATGCGCTGTCCGTTCCGGCTCTTCTTGGGGGCGAGCTGCGGAAATTCGGACTCCCAGAACCGCAGCACGTACGGCTGCGTATCGGTGATCTGGCAGACCTCGCCGATTTTGTAGAAACCCTTGCGCGCTGTTCCGTCCGACATGGCCCAGACCTGGCGGGAGGCTCCCGTCAGCCCCCCCGGTGGCTCTCGACAGGATTCTGCCACGAAAAGCCCGTCCCGACGCCCCCAATTTTGCGCCGGTCCCGAATCTCGCGGATGTTCAGACCCTCCCGTAGCGGTCTTCCAGCCGCACGACATCCTCGAGCTCGGGCGAGCTCACCTCGAAGACCACGCAGTCCGTCAGGGCCTCCATGCGATGCTGCGTCCCCGGCGGCAGGTGAACCGCCTCTCCCGGCTGCAGGACCCGATCCCGCCGGTCCGGCGACTCCCCCGGAAGCAGGAGCCTCAGGGATCCCTGGTACAGGTAGAGGCTCTCCTCCTTCTTCTCGTGATATTGGAGACTCAGGCTCTCCCCCGCCCGGATGCGCAGAATCTTGCCGGCATAGCGGCCCGTGCGGGCGAACAGGATCTCCTCTCCCCAGGGCTTCGGAATGTGCGTCACGCTCACGACCTCACCTCCACGACCGGACTCGGTTCCATCGGGAGCCAGGCCTCCACGGCGCGCCGGGCGAGCTCGCCGATCGCTTCGGCCGAATCGAGCCTCAGCGCTTCCTCGACGAGGGCCCGCGCGTCGGCGAGGCTCATGGCCCGGATCACCTGCTTGACGGACGGAATGGCGGCGGGATTCATGCTCAGCTCCGAGATCCCGAGTCCGACGAGGATGACCGCCGCGGCCGGATTCGCCGCCATCTCCCCGCAGACGGAGACCCGCAATCCATGGTGCGCCGCGGCGTCCACGATCCGGCGCACCAGATCGAGAATCGCCGGATGCAGCGGCTGGTAGAGATAGGAGACCGACTCGTTTCCACGGTCGATCGCCAAGGCGTACTGGATCAGATCGTTGGTGCCAATGGCGAAGAAATCGACCTCGCGCGCCAGGCGATCGGCGATGAGCGCCGCCGCCGGCACCTCCACCATGACCCCCAGGGGGACCTCGGGGTCGCACGGAACGCGCCGGGCCTGGAGGTCGCGCTGCACCTCCTGCAGGATGGCGCGGGCGCGGCGCAGCTCTCCGACGTCGCTGACCATGGGCAACAGCATACGGACCTTGCCGTGCGCCGCCGCCCGCAGGATGCCGCGCAGCTGCGCGCGGAACAGGTCCTCGTGCTTCAGGCAGAGCCGGATGCCCCGGAGTCCCAGCACGGGATTGCTCTCGCGTCTCTCCAGGATGGTCGAAAAATACTTCTCGCCGCCCAGATCCAGCGTGCGAATGACGACCTCGTCCGGCAGGGTCTTCTCGGCGAGCTCGCGGTAGGTCCGATAGTGCTCCTCCTCGCCGGGCAGGCCCGGCGCCTCTTTCAGGTAGAGGAACTCGGACCGGTACAGGCCGATCCCTTCCGCTCCAAACCGTCGCGCCGCCAGCAGCTCCTCCGGCAGCTCGACGTTGGCCATCAGCCGCACGCGCAGTCCCTCGCGCGTCGTCGCCGGCCGGTCGCGCAGGATCGCGAGGTCGAGCTCGCGCCGCGCCTGGCGGGCCCGGCGCTGACGCCACGCCTCCGTCTCCTCCTCGGATGGGTTGTGCAGCACCACCCCGTCGCCGCCGTCCAGCACGAGGAGGTCGCCGCTGCGCACGAGGGCGCTGGCGTCCCGGAGCCCGGCGACCGCGGGAATTCCCAGGGCGCTGGCGATGATCGCCGTGTGCGAGGTGGGCCCGCCCCCGTCGATCGCGAGGCCGATGACGTGCTCTCGGTTCAGACCGGCGGCGTCGGATGGTGACAGCTCCGCTCCGACGATGATCACGTCGTCCGTCAGCTCGGCGAGATCGTGACGCTTCTTGCTTCCGCCCAGC
>DATFVU010000143.1:0-3746 GCA_035260145.1 Candidatus Polarisedimenticolia bacterium
GCCGCGAGCGAGCATGAGCCGCACCCCGCCGCGGCTTCCCGCGCCGACTGGAAACGTTCCGGGCCGATCCGGCGTTGACACATCCACGGGGCGGCCAGTATAATCGCCGGCTCGTCCAGGAAAAAGAGGTGAGAGCGTGAGCTATGCCGTGATCAGTGCCGGGGGCAAGCAGCACAAGGTCGCCGTCGGCGATCGTATTCGGGTCGAGAAGATCGTGGCCGGCGTCGGGGACAAGGTGACGTTCGACCAGGTCCTTGCGCTGCAGACGGACGGCGGGCTTCAGGTCGGCCGCCCGGTCCTGAAGGGCGCCCGGGTGATCGGGCGCGTCCTGGAGCAGGACAAGGCGAAGAAGGTGCTCATCTTCAAGAAGAAGCGCCGCAAGCAATACCGGCGCACGCGCGGTCATCGCCAGCCGTTCACCGCGGTGATCGTGGAAGAGATTCACGCGGGCTAGTCGGCGGACGAACGAGGAAGGTCATGGCCCATAAGAAAGCCGGAGGAAGCTCACGCAACGGCCGCGACAGCAACTCCCAACGGTTGGGAGTGAAGCGGTTCGGCGGTCAGTTCGTCACCGGGGGCTCGATCCTGGTCCGGCAGCGCGGAACGCGCTTCAAGCCGGGCGACAACGTCGGTCTGGCGCGGGACGACTCCCTGTATGCCCGAATCGACGGATTCGTGAAGTTTCAGGATCGCGGGCGCATGGGGAAGTTCATCAGCGTCCTCCCCGCGCAGACCGCCCCCGTCCGGTCGTAGCCACGCGCCGTCCCCCACGTCGATCCCCTCGGACAGGCTCCCGGAAGGTGCGCGAGCCGCGGTGACCCTCGCGGGAAGAGCGGGCTCATGCTGATCGATCAGGCGGAGATCGAAGTCGTGGGCGGCGACGGCGGCAACGGCTGCGTCAGCTTCCGGCGGGAGAAGTACGTCCCGCGCGGCGGCCCGAACGGCGGGCCGGGTGGCGACGGCGGAGCCGTCTATCTCGTGGCGGACGCGTCGCTGAAGGGCCTGAACAGCTTCCGCTTCCGCAAACGCTTCGCGGCGACGCGCGGGCGCCACGGTCAGGGAAGCGACAAGGCCGGCCATCGCGGGGACGATCTCCGCATCAAGGTTCCGCCGGGCACGGTGGTGCGCGACGAGTCGGGAGCGATCCTCGCCGACCTGTCGCGCGCGGGCGACGAGGTCCTGGTGGCGGCGGGAGGCCGGGGCGGGCGCGGCAACGCCGCCTTCGCGACCTCCACGCACCAGGCGCCCCGTGAGGCCGAACCCGGCACTCCGGGCGAGGAGCGACGCCTGCAGCTGGAGCTGAAGCTGATCGCCGACGTCGGGCTGGTCGGCTTCCCGAACGCCGGGAAATCGACGCTGATCTCGAGAATCTCCGCGGCCAGACCGAAGATTGCGGCGTATCCTTTCACCACCCTCGAGCCGCACCTGGGGATGGTCGACCTCGGGGAGTTCCGGACCTTCGTGGCGGCTGACATCCCCGGTCTGATCGAGGGGGCGCACGATGGACACGGGCTCGGGATCAAGTTCCTGAGGCACATCGAGCGCACGCGCGTCCTGATCCACCTGGTGGACGTGTCCGAAGCTTCGGGTCGGGATCCCGCGCACGACTGGGAGGTGTTGAACCGGGAGCTCGGCGCCTTCAGCGAGGAGCTGGCGGGGAAGCCGCAGGTCGTCGCGGCCAACAAGATCGACGCGCTCACGGACCGCTCCCGCCTGCAGGTCCTGGAAGCCAGGTGCCGCGCGGCGGGGGTCCCGTTCCATCCCGTGTCGGTCGTCAGCGGGGAGGGGATCCCCGGGCTCCTGGAAGAGATCTGGTCCGTGCTGGCGGCCCGCGGAGAGGCCGCCGCGACGCTTCATCCGCGTGCGATCGTGAGAGGAGGGACACATCCAGCTTAAGGCCAAGGTGATGCTCGTCCTGGAGGCCGCGGCCGACAGGAAGGCGGAAGATCCGGTCGCCCTGAACCTGAAGGGGATCGCGACGTTCACCGACTGCTTCGTGATCGTCGCGGGCAGCCAGAGGCGCCAGACCCAGGCGATCTGCGACGCCATCATCGATCGACTGGCGGAGAAGGGACAGAAGCCCGGGCACGTGGAGGGATACGATCTCGGGGACTGGATCCTGATCGACTTCGCCGATTTGGTGGTGCACGTGTTCACCCGCGACACGCGCGAGTTCTACGCGCTCGAGAACCTCTGGGGCGATGCGCAGCGGATGAATCTCGCCTCTTCCCAAAGCCGCGGGAACAGAGACACTTCGGCCGCGCGCAAGGGTTGACTTTGAGCGGGGCGATCCGTACATTACCCGCCTTACTGGCGGAAGGACACCCGCGTGAACGCGATCGCCTCGGACGTCTCGGCGGTCCCCCTGGCGCACCGGTCGACTTTGATGGCGCGCGTCGTCGAGTTGGCGCGGCGGGTCGCGGCGAGCGATGCGAACCTGCTCGTCGTCGGCGAGAGCGGCACCGGCAAGGGTCTTCTGGCGCGGTTCATCCACGACGCGAGCCCGAGGCGCGAGGGGCCGTTCGTGACGATCACCTGCGCCAACATCGCGGCCGATCTTCTCGAGAGCGAGCTGTTCGGCCACGAGAAGGGCGCCTTCACCGGGGCGGGCGAGCAGAAGAAGGGGCGCTTCGAGCTGGCGGACGGCGGGACCATCCTGATCGACGGCGTCAGCGAGCTGCAGCCGTCGCTGCAGGGAAAGCTCCTGAGGGTCGTGCAGGAGCGATCGTTCGAGCGTCTGGCGGGCACGCGGACGATTTCGGTGGACGTTCGCATCCTGGCTTCGACGCACGCCGATCTCGAGGCCCTGGTGGCGGCGGGGAGTTTCCGGAAGGACCTGTTCTACAGGCTGAACGTCATCCGGATCGAGATCCCCGCGCTGCGTGATCGAATGGAGGACGTGCCCGTGCTGGCGGAGCAGGCGCTGCTCGACATCGCGCACAGGCAGGGGGTGGCCGCCCGGCGCCTGTCGAAGGGGGCCCTGGACCGGCTGATGTCGCATGCGTGGCCGGGCAACGTCAGGGAGCTTCAGAACGTGATCGAGAGCGCCTCGATCCTGGAGGATGGCCCGGAGATCCGGGCGGAGGCGATTCGCGTCGGCGGCGTCCGGCCGACGGCGCCCATCGCCGAGGCGGTGCAGCGGCGTTATTCACTGGCCCAGCTCGAGGAGGCGTACATCCGCGAGGTCCTGCGCTCGACCGGCAACAACCGGAGCGAGGCCGCCAGGATCCTCGGCATCAATCGCAAGACCCTCCTCGAAAAACGCAAGCGCTACGGGATTCCCTGAGACGGGCGATCGGCCCGCGGGACCGAAAGGAAAGCTCCACCATGGCATTGGCCAAGAAACAGCTCGAAGCGTACAAGAAACGCCTCCTCGAAAAGAAGAAGGGCCTGGCGGAGATGTACATCAAGAACAAGACCTACGGCCGTCTGACCGAGGACGAAGGGACGCAGGACCTCGCCGACAAGGCGTCGAACGCCTATACCAAGGAGTTCCTCTACTCCCTGTCGAACACCGACCGCGAGATCCTGCAGCAGGTGGACGAAGCGCTGCAGCGCATCGCCAAGGGCACCTACGGCGTCTGCGTGGAGTGCGGGGACGAGATCGAAAAGAAGCGCCTGGAGGCGGTGCCGTGGGCCAGCCACTGCCTCTCCTGCCAGGGGAAAGTCGAGAAAGGGCTCCTGTAGTCACGACGCCCTGAGAGACCGCGATGAAGATCCGCACCGTGCTCTATCTGATGATCGGG
>DATFVU010000144.1:0-6674 GCA_035260145.1 Candidatus Polarisedimenticolia bacterium
GTGCAGTACCGCGACGCGCTCGGAACGAGCGGCTACGGGACGGAGTCGGCGTCGCTGCCGCTGGAGCCGCTGGCGTGCGAGGGCGGGTGTCCGGGGAGCGAGCTCGGAGGTCCGCCCGGAGGCGACCGCAAGCGGCGCTGAATTCCTGGCGCGTATCGGCGCCCGCGATCAAAATGTCAAAATAGCAATTGCACGTTTGTGTATCTCGCGGTACATTCCCCGCAGCCCGACGGAGGAGCAGGGACGGGGACTCAGCCGCAAAGACCCCCTGCAGCAAGAAGCACTTCCAACTTTCCACGACACCTCGCCGCTGGACCGCCGCACGAACTCGTTGTCGCGTAGAAGAACCGCGTTTCGCAGAGCTCGCGCCGCAGAAAGGCAGGGCCGGACCATGGATCTGCCCGATCTCATCCGCGAGGCGATTGCGATGGGCCGATTGCGCGAGCCCTTCAGCGCGCGCGAGGCCGCGAGGGCGCTGGAACATCCGGGCTGGCCGTCCCAGCGCGTGCACAGTTTCCTGGTGCGCTACTGCATGGGAAACCTGGCGGCGAGCCAGATCTTCGTCGAACGCGTGACCTATGGTCGATACCGTCTCGTCTACGACGGACCGCGCGCGCACGTCTCACCACCCACGAAGTTCCGCAGACGACCCGCAAGAAACGAGCGAGGGGAGGGCCCACTCCCGCCGGGCGAACCCGAAAACTGACCTGCCTCCCGCCCACAGACGACCGCGCGTCCCGTCTTCGTGGGCCCCCCACTCCGGCGCCGGCCGGTGAGAGCCGGCGCCGGAGGCTACACTCCCGAACATCCGTCCGCGGCGCACCCGGGCCACGGCTCCTTTCCTGTCGATGGCGGTTGACGCCGGCCCACCATTGATTATGATAGGCGCCGCGCGCGGGCGAACACACGCGTCCGCTTTCGGGTTGCCGAATGAAGAGCCTCGTCCTGATCAAGCAGGTGCCGAACACCGACTCGCCGTTCCGGATCAACAGCGCCGGAACGTGGGTCGATCAGGGGAACCTCACGTTCGGCCTGAACGACTACGACCGCTATGCCCTGGAGGAGGCGCTGCGGCTGAAGGATGCCGGCAAGGTGGCCGAGGTCGTGGCCCTGACCGCCGGCCCGGAGCGCGCCTCGTCCGCCCTCAGGACCTGCCTGGCCACGGGCGCCGATCGGGGCGTGCACATCAAGGATGAAGCGCTGACGGCCGCCGACCCCCTGTCGGTGGCACGCGCCATCGTGTCGGCCGTCAAGGATGAGGGATTCTCGCTCATCCTGTGCGGCCTGCAGGCCGACGACGACAACTACATGCAGATCGGCCCGTTCGTCGCGCGGCTCCTCGACCGCCCCTGCGCCACCGCCGCCATGCGGCTCGAGCTGCAGGACGGCGCGGTGCGCGTCGAGCGCGAGCTGGAGAACAACCGGCTTCAGGTCGTCGATCTCACGCTGCCGGCGGTCGTGACGGTGCAGACCGGCATCAACGAGCCGCGCTATGCCAGCCTGAAGGGGATCATGGCGGCGAAGAAAAAAGAGATCAAAACGCTGTCGCTCGCCGATCTGAAGATCGCCCCCTCCGAGGTCGCCGCCTCGTCGGCCCGCTTCAAGACGGTCCGGCTGGCGACGCCGCCCAAAGGGAAGGGGGCGGAGATGCTGACGGGTTCCGCCGACCAGGTCGCGAAAGAGCTGGTGAAACGGATCAAGGAAAAGACGGGAGTCCTCTGAGATGCCCTGCAAGATTCTGATCCTGGCCGAGCACGAGGCGGGAGCCTTGCGCGAGACCACCTTCGAGCTCCTGGGGATGGCGCACCGCGTCGCCGGCCAGGCCGGCTGGTCCTCCTCCGAGATCAAGGCGGTCCTGATCGGCCAGGGGGTCGGCGAGCTGGCGAAGAGCGTCGCGGCGCGGGGCGCCGCCGAGGTGATCTGCGCCGAGGGGGACGCCGTCAAGGACTACACCTGCGACGGCAGCACGCGCGTCCTCGAGGCGGTGATCAAGTCCGAATCGCCGGAGATGGTCCTCGTCGGCCACACGCCCAACGGCTGGGACACGGCCCCGATGGTCGCCGCGGGGCTGGGCCTGCCGATCACGACCGAATGCTCGCAGATCGCCTTCGAGGGAGGCCGGCCGCTGTTCACGCGCAAGGTGTTCAACGGCAAGTTCATCCAGGTCGTGGACATGGGGGACGCGCGGCCGAAGATCGCGACGATCCAGAAGGGGGCCGCGCCCGCCCACACCACCCCGACGCAGGGGACCGTGCGCACGATTCCCGCCGGCGTGGACGCCGGCCAGCTGCGCGCCCGCTTCGTCGCCATCAAGAAAGGGGAGGGAGGCGCCGTCGATCTCACCCAGGCCCCGGTCATCGTCTCCGGCGGCCGCGGCGTCGGCGCGCCCGAGAAGTTCGGCGTCATCCGCGATCTGGCGCAGGCCCTGGGTGGCCAGGTCGGCGCCTCGCGCCCGGTGACCGACATGGGCTGGCTGCCGCACGAGCACCAGGTCGGCAGCAGCGGGGTGACCGTCAATCCGAAGCTCTACATCGCCTGCGGCATCTCCGGGGCCATCCAGCACATCGTCGGCATGAAAGGCTCCGGCTACATCATCGCCATCAACAAGGATGGCGACGCTCCGATCTTCGGCGTCGCCGACGTCGGCGTCGTCGGCGATCTCTTCGAAATCGTCCCCGCGCTCACCAAGGCCGTCAAGGAAGCGAAGGGGCAGTCTTCCTGAACAAGAGGATCGTGGTCTGCTGCGACGGCACCTGGAACAAGCCGGACCAGCGGGACGAGGGGAAGCTCAGCCCCACCAACGTCGTGAAGGTGAAGCGGGCGGTGGCGGAGCGCGGCCCCGGCGATATCCGGCAGCTGGTGTACTACGACCGGGGCGTGGGCACCCGCTGGCTCGAGCACCTGCGCGGCGGCGCCTTCGGCTACGGGCTGTCCGAGAACATCCGTCAGGCCTACCGGTATCTGGTGAACCATTACGAGCCCGGGGACGACGTCTATTTCTTCGGGTTCAGCCGGGGGGCCTACACGGCCCGCAGCACCGCCGGATTCATTCGCAAATGCGGTCTGCTGAGGCGCGAGCACGCCCACCGGGTCGAACAGGCGTACGACTTCTACCGCAGGCGGGACGAGGCGTCGCATCCGGCCGGTGAAGAGGCGGCGACCTTTCGCCGGCTCTACTCGCGCGAGATCCGGATCAAGTTCATCGGCGTGTGGGACACGGTCGGCGCCCTGGGCATCCCCTTCGGCATCCTGAGCAGCATCTTCAACCGCAAGCTGGAATTCCATGACGTGAAGCTCAGCAGCTATGTCGACAACGCCTTCCAGGCCCTGGCGATCGACGAGAGGCGCCGGTTCTTCGCGCCGGCGATCTGGGAACAGCAGGCGCACGCCGTCGGTCAGGTGTTCGAGCAGGCGTGGTTCGCGGGCGTTCATTCGAACATCGGGGGCGGGTATTCCGACGCCGGGCTGTCGGACATCTCCCTCCTGTGGATCCTCACGAAGGCCGGGGCCTGCGGGCTCGCGCTCAAGGACGAATACGCCCGATCCCTCATCCATCCCAATCCGGAGGGAGAGCTGCGCGATTCACGGACGGGGATCTACCGGCTCATCCCCGCATACCTCCGGCCGATCGGCGCGGTCAAGGACGGGGCGGAGGGGGTCCATCGCAGCGCGGTCGAGCGGATGAAGCAGAGCGGGGGAGCGCCCTATCGGCCGCAGAGCCTGGTCGAATATCTCGACTCCGGAGGACGGGTCATCGACTGAGGGCGCGCGTGGCCGCGCGCTCCTAGACGCCCAGTGCCTTCGCCGCCTTGTCGTAGTGCTCCGGCCTGACCCAGAGGATCATCCCGAAGGCGCCTTTGCCCCCGGCGCACGCGTTCGCGGAGTGGACATTGACCCCCGCATCGGCGAGCTTCTTGAAGATCTGCGCCGCGGCGCCGGCGCGATCGTCCCCCTGGACGAGGAAGGCGCGCTTCTTGTCGCTCAGCTTCAGGCCGAGGCCCTTGACCGCCTTGGCCAGGGCTTCCGCGCTCTCGGTGACGAAGTCGATCTGCGTCGTGCCCTTGCCGTCCGGAAAGGCGGTGAGAGACAGGAGATTGACTCCGGAATCCTTCAGGGCCCCGAGGATGCGGGCTCCCTCGCCGGGCTTGTCGGCAACGTGAACGTGGAAGTAGTCGGCGCGGCGGATCGAGTCGGCCATGGCGCACCCCCTTGACGTGAATTCGTGGAAGGGATGCTAACATAAGGCCCTTCGGGAGGACAGTCCGACGATGGCCAAGCAAAACCAGAACAATCCACAAGGACGCGGCCCGATGATGGACCGCCCGCCGGGCATTTCAGCCGGCACGTTCCGATTGACCACCCTGGCCGGAGTAGGAGTGCTGATCGCGATCTGCGGGACGAATCTGTACGAGACCAGAAAACAGCAGGCCAGCCTGGTCCAGCTCGATTCGAGGGTCACCACTCTGGGCGCCAAGATCGACCAGGGCGCCCGGGCGGCCGCGCAGGCGCAGCGCCCGCAGGGACCGGATCCGGACAAGGTCTACGCGGTGAAGACGGACGGCGCCCCGTACCTGGGGCCCAAGAGCGCTCCGGTCACCCTCGTCGAGTTCTCCGACTTCCAGTGACCCTTCTGCGCGAGGGTCGGTCCGACCCTCGATCAGATCAAGAAGACGTACGGGGACAAGGTGCGCATCGTCTGGAAGGACAACCCGCTGTCGTTCCACCAGAACGCGATGCCGGCGGCGCTCGCGGCGCGGGCGGCCCACGAGCAGGGGAAGTTCTGGGAGTTCCACGACAAGGTGTTTCAGAATCAGCAGAAGATGACGCACGACGACTTCGTGGGCTACGCCCGACAGCTGGGGCTCGACGTGAGCCGGTTCGAGAAGTCGTTCACCCAGGGGACCGGGAAGCCGCAAATCGACGCCGACGCGGCCGAGGCCAAGTCACTCGGCGCCACAGGCACTCCGGCCTTCTTCATCAACGGGAAATTTCTGTCGGGCGCGAAGCCTTTCAACGAGTTCGCGGACGTGATCAACGCCGAGCTGACGCGCCTCAAGGTCCCGGTGCCTCCGGCCGCGGCGGCCGCGAAGGCCCCCGCGGCGGGGACGGGCGGCAGGTAGGGTCCCGGCGCGGCCGTCACCATCGGCGTCGTCCTCTCCCGGAGCGAGCGTGAGCCAGCCGCGTAGAATCGAGATCCGCAGCGACGGCGGTCTGTCGATCCTGTGGGACGACGGCCATCAGGCCGCCTATACGCCGGCCCATCTGCGCCTGGCCTGCAAGTGCGCTCTGTGCGAGGACGAGTGGTCGGGCGAGAGACGCCTCGAGGCCGGCTCGATCCCGGCCGACATCCGCGCCCTGAGCGTCAAGCCGGTCGGCCGTTACGGCATCCAGGTCAACTGGAGCGACGGCCATTCCACCGGCATCTACACCTTCGACCGCCTGCGGCCTCTCTGCGAGTGCGATTCCTGCCTGCGGCCGGTGGAGCGAAGGTGAGCGACGCCGCCCCGGTCCAGCCGCTGCGCCACCTCGGGCGCTTGCGTCTGGTGGCGGTCGGAATCAACTCGGTCATCGGCGGCGGTATTTTCATCATGCCCGCGACGGTGGCGGCGCTGGTCGGGCCTGCCAGCCTGGGGGCGTACGTCCTGGCCGGCACCGTGGTGATCGGTGTGGGGCTCGCCCTCGCGACGCTTTCGGCGCGCTTCGACGGCTCGGGCGGCCCCTACCTTTACGTGCATCGCGCCTTCGGCGCATTCGCGGGATTCCAGATCGGCTGGCTGTTCTGCCTGGCGCGATTGACCGCCATGGCCAACCTGGTCAATGGATTCGCCCAGTACATCGGCGCCCTGTTCCCGTGGGCCGCGCAGCCGGTCGGCCGCGGGGCCCTCATCGCCGCCTGCGCCGCGGTCATCACCGCGATCAACGTCATCGGCATCCGCCAGACCTCCGGGGCGATGAACCTGTTCGCTCTCGCCAAGGTCGTCCCGCTGCTGATCCTGGGGGCCGCCGGAGTCCTGTACCTGCGCATGGAGAACTTCACCATCGCCCCCTTCGAGCCGATGAGCTTCCTGCGGGCGGTGCTGCTCCTGATCTTCGTCTTCTCGGGATTCGAGATCCTGACGGTTCCGGCCGAGGAGTCGCTGCAGCCCCGGCGCGACATGCCGTTCGCTCTGATCGCGACGATCCTGACCGTGTGCGCCATCTACATGCTGGTCCATTCGGTCGTGACCGGCATGCTGCCGGCCCTGGCGACGGACCCGGCGCCGCTCGCGACGGCCGCCTCGATCGTGGCCGGGCCGGCGGGGCGCTACGCCATGACTCTGGTCGCCGCCTGCTCGATGGCGGGATGCGCCCTGGTCAGCCTGGTGGGGGGGACGCGCCTTCTCTATGCCATGTCCGCGGCGCGCCAGATTCCGCACTGGATGGGGGCGCTGCATGCCGGCCGGCGCACCCCCGTCCAGGCCACGCTCCTGATGGGAGGCCTCGGGACGGTCCTGGCGATCGTCGGAGCGTACGACACGCTCGCCGCCATCAGCGCCGGCACCCGCATGCTGGTCTATCTGGCCTGCTGCCTCGCGAGCCTCAAGCTGGCCGGCGCGTCCGCCGCGTCTGCCGGCGCGCGCCCGCGACTCGTCGCCACGCTCACCGGCGGAGCGATCATCATCCTGTTGTCCGGC
>DATFVU010000145.1:0-13843 GCA_035260145.1 Candidatus Polarisedimenticolia bacterium
CTTCGCCAGCTGGCGCGCCGTCTCGAACCCGATGCCCCGTCCCGCGCCCGTCACGACGGCGATCGTCCTCGTCCGACTCATGAGTGCCCCCCTCCTTCCCTTTCCTGCCCTGCGACCATCATCTTAGCCAGGCCGGCAAGATAAGCCCACCTGGCCGCGGATCGGGCCGGCATGCGCTTTCCTGCTATAATCCTCGACTTCTTCGAACCCAGCGCGCGCGAAGAAATTCCCTGCGCGCCGATCACACTCACTCAGGAGGCGAGTCTCAGGTGACGGGGCGGATCATCATCGTCGGAGGCGGGCTGGCCGGGTCGGAGGCGGCCTGGCAGGCGGCGCGGCGCGGCCTTCACGTCGAGCTCCATGAAATGCGCCCGGTCCGGACGACGCCGGTTCACGCCACGGGCGACCTGGCCGAACTGGTCTGCTCGAACTCCCTGAAGTCGAACCTCCTCGACACGGCGTCCGGCCTACTTAAGGAAGAGATGCGGCGGTGCGATTCGCTGATCGTCCGCGTGGCCGACGCGTGCAAGGTGCCGGCGGGAGGTGCCCTGGCCGTCGATCGGGAGCGCTTCGCGCGCGGCGTGACCGAGGCGATCGAGTCGCTGTCGAACGTACGGATCCTGCGCGAGGAGGTCCGTTCGATCCCGGACGAGGGGCCCTGCATCATGGCGACCGGCCCGCTCGCGAGCGAGGCGATCGCCGCCGCGATCGCGCGCTTTACGGGGAAGGAGTATCTGTACTTCTTCGACGCCATCTCGCCGATCGTGGATGCTGACACCATCGACCTGTCGAAGGTGTTCCGCGCCTCGCGCTACGGCAAGGGAGGCGAGGATTACCTCAACTGTCCTCTGAGCCGGGATGAGTACGATCGATTCTACGAGGCCCTGGTCGGGGCGGCGGAAGCGCCGACGCATGAGTTCGAGAAGGAGATCTACTACTTCGAGGGATGCCTGCCGATCGAAGAGATGGCCCGCCGCGGCCGCGAGACTCTCACGTTCGGTCCCATGAAGCCGGTCGGACTGGTGGACCCTCGTACCGGCCGCCAGCCGTTCGCCGTCGTGCAGCTCCGGCAGGACAATCTGGCCGCCGACTTCTATTCCATGGTCGGCTTCCAGAATCATCTCAAGTTCGGCGAGCAGGTCCGCGTGTTCCGGATGATTCCGGGTCTCGAGCACGCCGAGTTCCCGCGTCTCGGCCAAGTGCACCGGAACTCTTACATCAACGCGCCGGCGATCCTCCTGCCGACCTTTCAGGCCCGCCGCCGCCTCGACCTGTTCTTCGCCGGCCAGATCGCGGGGGTGGAGGGGTACCTCGAGTCGGCCGCCTCGGGACTCATCGCCGGCATCAACGCCGCCCGGCGGGCGGAGTCCCAGCCGCCGCTGATCTTCCCGGCCACCACGGCCCTCGGCGCCCTGGCCCGGTATATCTCCTCCGCCGAGGCGGCCCACTACCAGCCGACCAACATCGCCTTCGGTCTCCTGCCGCCGCTCGATCGGGAGATGCGCGACAAGCGACAGAAGAAGGCCCTTCTCGTCCGCCGCGCCCTCGACGACCTCGAGGCCTTCATCGGGCAGACCCTGCCGGTCGGCGCCCCGGGACGATAGCGGCGCCGGGGCGTCAAAAAACGGCGCTCCGATGACATTCCTGTAAGCCGCTTCCCGAGCGGCTACCGGCCTTGCGCGTCCCAATCTCCGGACCCTAGATTCGCTGAGATCGGCGCGGAGGGCCGGATGATACGCAGATCGTCCGTCGTCGCCTTGTCACTGCTCATGACCCTGCCGCTCGCGAGTGCTTTCGCCGCATCCGGCCGGCCGGACGACGAGCGCCGCGTGGCGGCGCTTCTGTCTCCCCATCCCGACATCGAAGCGATCCGCGCGCTCGGACCGGGTGTTCTGCCGGCGCTGGCGGACCTCTACGAGCGCTCGGACGAGACGCGCCGTATGACGATCGCCTGGACCCTGTACTCCCTGGGCTGGAAGTCAGAGGAGGCGGAGCGGGTTCTGATGCGGGACGCCCGCAGCTCGAACGTCCGACTGCGGCTTCAAGTGCAGTCGGCCCTGGGGCGGGTCAGCAGCGATCCGGAAGTGGTCGACGTTCTCCTCGAGAACGTGCGCGGCGATGACGGCCCGATGTATCGCGACAAGGCCGCGGTAACGCTGGCGAGCAACCAGGTCCATCTCACCGAGGATCAGAGGTTCCGGATGTACGAGCGCCTGATCGCCGCCCTCGCCGACCCGAGCCTTCTGGTGAGACAGAGCGCGCTGCGGGCGCTGCAGTTCCAGACCGGGCAAACCAAGAACTTCGACCCGGCCGGATCGCCGAAAGCGCGTGAGTCGGCGCTCGGGGAGTGGCAGCGATGGCTGCAAGCCTACCGCTCGAACATGTAGCGGCAGGTCTCCTGGCCGCCCTCCTGGGGCTGGCCGCAACTTCCCAGGCCGACGGCGCGCGCGCCGTCCCGCCCTCGGCGACCCTCGTCAGCTACGGATTCGACGACGACGATCTCGCCACGGGTCCCGATACCTTCGCCGTGTTCGAGAAGTCCAAGGGTCGGGTGCATCTCTCGACAGACTTCCGATACAGCGGGTATCGCTCGGTCGAGATCCGGGACGTGTCCGACGACGGGGATTTTCCCGAGCTGCAGGGGTATTTCCCGATGCGCGACTCGGGCACGCTCTACGCCCATTTCGCGCTGATGGTCACCGATCCCCGGGAGCAGCTCAATATCGCCCTCGCCGGCCCCGAGTGGTTCTCCATGCGCAAGGGAGGCGTCTCGTTCTGGCTGCAGACGCGCGACGGATGGCTGTGCCAGTACTCCGACAGCATCCCGAAGCGTCTTCTTCCGTTAAGGCCCTTCACCTGGTACGTGCTGGACGCGGCGTACGACATCGCCGCCGGCCGGTACGACCTGACGATCCGAGAGGAGGGACGGCCCGAGCCGGTCGTGGCCCTCAAGGACCAGCCGAACGCCTTCAGCGAGCCGGGGTCGGCCGTGGACAAGTTCTCGTTCATCGGCGACACCGGACACGACACCTCCAACGTCGATTACTTCGTGGACGACATTCTGCTGACCCTCGATCAGCCGATTGCCCTCGCTCCGTTCGTGGCCCCCGGCCGACGCAAGCTGTTCTTCGACACCTGGAACGACGCCCAGGCGCTCCTGCGCTCGAAGCCGGTCTGCCTGCCGGCCATCGACCTGTCCGACTTCGGGCTGTCCTTCGAGGCCATCGGGGCGCTGCGGCGGGAGGGCCTCCTCGAGACGCTTCAGAATCTCATCGAAGGGCGTCCGTCCACGGTCCCGGCCGGAGAATCGGCCGAATCGGTTCGGGCGCTACAGGGCGTCCTGCTATGGAAGGGAGGCTGCGCGGCGCTGCAGCGCGGCGACGCCGAGACGGCCCTCGAGAGATTCAGCCTGGCGATCGAGCGCCAGCCGGGCGGGACGATCTACGACGCCTCGGCCGTCCTGGCGCTGGCGGCCCTGGGTCGCTGGGACGAGGCCGACGTCCGTCTGGCCGCCCTGCACGGTGCCTGGAAGGACGACCCACGCCTGCCGCTCCTGCTCGCGATGCTGGGCCTGGCCCGCTCCGACCTGGCGGCCGCCGAGCGGCCGCTCCGCGCCCACGCCACCCGGGTCGCCGAGGATCCCCGCCTCGAGTGCGCCCTGGTCGCCCAGGCGAAGGCTCTCGACATACGGACCATCGACATGGTCAAGAAGCGCTTCCCAGCCGACTGGCAGGACTGTCTCCACGCAGCACTCCTGCCGGAGCAGTACTTCTACGTCCTTCTCGCCAGGGGCTCGTACGCCGAAGCCGGCCGCTACGCGACGCGCATGGCCATGCGTCTCAAGGCCATGAACCTGTCGGCGTCGCCGTGGGTCGAACGGATCGGCGACGCCGCCTTCCTCGAAAAAGACTACGCGCGGGCGCTCGATCGCTACCGTGAATCCGCTTCGCGCGCCGAGCCCGACACCCCTCTGATGCTGAAGATGTCCGACGTCCACCACCTCCTGGGAGATCCCCAGCAGGAGCGGGTCTACCGGGAGGCGATCTACGGCAGCCTGCACGAGGCGCGTGAGCACGACGAGGTCCGCAACCCGCCTCTGCCGATGCGTGCCCCGGACCCCAAGGAGGAGCCCGATGTCGACCACCGTTAGACACGCGCACATTCTCACGCTCCTCGTGGCACTGCTCGCGATCGGGCCGGCCCGGGCGATGACGGTCGAGCAGGCGTACCAGGAGATGCAGCATCGGCACGCCACACTCGACCCGACCTCCACAGGCTTCAGCCGGGAGGAGGCGGCCTATCTGTCGCGTCTGTTCGAGCTGGTCGATCTCGCCATCGTCGAGAAGATGCAGGCCTGGACCTGGTTCCAGTCCGAGGGCCGCAAGGGCAAATCGGTGCAGGAGTACAGGGCGCGCGTCGACGTGCTCATCGCGACACTGAACAATCTTCCGGCTCCCGAGCGTCTTCTCGGGGTGAAGCGCCTTCTGGTCGAGGCGATCCGCGATCAGCGGGCCTTCTTCGAAACCTGGAACCAGGCCGTCGCCGTCGCCGCGGCGGGGCGGGACAACGCCGACGTCCACCGGACGCGCGGCAACTACATGAAGAGCAGCAGCCAGAAACTGCACCAGGCCTACGCTCAGTTGATGAGTCTCTTCCCGAGCGCCGGCCAGCAGAACTTCGACGCCTTCTACGACCACCTCTGCGTGCTGGATCTGCTGTAGGGATCAATCCAGAAGAGCGGCGACGGAATCCAGCACCAGATCCGGCCTCACCGGCGAGCGCTCCGCGTCCTCGCGCCGGGACTTGCCGGTCAGGACCAAGGCCGTCCTCAAACCCGCGGCGGCTCCCCCGGCGCAGTCGGCCTCGAGATCGTCCCCGACGACCATCGCGCCGTCCGCCGACAGGCCCAGCTCGGCGAGCGCGAGGTCGAAGAAGGCGCGCGACGGCTTTCCGACGACCTCCGCCACGACCTCGGCCGCGTATTCGAGCGCCTGCACGAACGGACCGGCATCGAGGACGATCCCGTCCAGGCCGTTGTCCCAGGCCCTGTTCTTGTGCAGGGCGAGAAGCCCGGCGCCTCCCCGGATCCAGTGATAGGCGCGGTTCAGACGCTCCCAGGTGAAGTCGCGGCCGAGATCGCCCACCACCACCCAGTCGGGACGCGATTCGTCCCCCACGACGCCCGCGAAATCCTCCCGCGCCGCCGCGGGGAGCAGGAACGCCGCGCGCGTGCGGCCCGACTCCAGGATGCGCCGACGCGCCAGGACGCACGGGGCGAGCACCTCCCGATCCTCGACGCCAAACCCTTCCCGGCGCAGCACGGAGGCGATGGCGGATCGCGGGCGGCGCGAGGTGTTCGTGGTCAGGCGGAAGGGAAGGCCCTGCGCCCGGAGCCGATCGAGCATCTCGGGCGCGCCCGGGATCGGCCGGTCGTTCTGCAGAAGCGTGCCGTCGACGTCGAAAAGGATGCCGCGGATTCCCGGCATCCGTGTCAACGCCGGGCCGCGCACGCCCTCACTCCTCCTCGTCGATCCCCGGCACCGGCAGGGTCGGCTGCGCCGCGGGATAGGTCGGACGCCCGTCCACGATTTTCACGAACGCAGTCAGGCGGTGGGGTGACGTCCGGCGGACGTCGAGAAGATGCACGGTCTCGACGCCGCGGCAGACCAGCGCATCGGAGACGAGCGATCGGTGACAGCGGTAATACAGCGCCTCGGCACACATGATGGCCGTCCGCTTGTCGCGCGCCAGGGCGAGGAGCTCTTGAAGCCCCTTCTCGAACTCGGCGGTCTCCATGTAGTCCGCGTAACCTCGAAAGGATTCGTTGCGCCACGCAAGGTTGCGCGAGTCCTTGCGCGGCTTGCGCAGCCCTCCCAGGCGGGGCAATCGGATGTAGGAAATGCCGGCCATGGGCAGGGAGTTCGCCAGCGCCTCCGCGCTGAATTGCGGATTGTGCCGCGATCGCGGAACCGTGCGGATGTCGGCGAGGCACTCGACCCGGTGGGACTTGAGGATGGCCAGGAAGGCGTCCAGGGACCGGTTGGAGTGGCCGATGGTGAAAACCGTCAGCGGCATCGCCTCTCAGGATAACCCGCCCGCGCGCCTTCAGGCCGTCTCAATGAAAAAGGGGGACAGGGCGTGGCCCTGATCCCCCTTCATCATTCCTTGCCCTCGTGCCGCGCGCCCCTCTCCGGGAATCGCGCGCCGCCACGAGACCTAGTTCTGCGGCTGGTCGCCCTGAGCCGGAGTCTGGCCCGCGGCCGGAGCCGTGCCCTGAGCCGGTGCCGCCTGGCCCGCCGCCGGGTCCGCCGGAGCGGCCTGCTGGCCGGTCTGCTCGGTTGGCGGCGTCGTCGTCTGATCCTGGGATGGCTGCCCCGCGCACGCCACCGCGAGGAGGGCCACGAGGATCGCCGCGCAGCCGGCCACGAATTTCTTCGAATGTGCCATGATACGGTTCACCTCTCTTCCCTCTCAGAGGGGGTTGATAAAGCGCGCGACATCCTAAGTGATCCGACTGCGGGAGTCAAACGGGTCGCGCGGAGCGATCCCGCGAATGGGGCTCAGGCCACGGACTCGGCGATGTCGCGGGACAGATTCGGGAAGGACCCCATGTAGTCGCGGCGCTCGGAGCGCAGTCTCTCGACGATCCGGCGGTACTCGTCGAGGCGCCCCTGCGCCGTGTACAGCTCGCGCGGACGCAGCAGCCGCTCGTCGTCTCCATCGATCCCCGGGACCCTCGACGCCACCTCGTATCCGAAGTCCGGGTCGCGATCCCAGCGGATCGTCCCGTCGGCGATTCCCTGGACGATGGCGCTGCTGTGCCGAATCTTCACCTTGACGCTGCGCGCGTCGTTCTCGCCGCCGCCAATCCGTCCGGTGTTCATCAAGTAGACTTCCATCGGGTTCCTCGTCAGGATCTCCAGGATGCGGTTTCCCTGGAGACCGTGGTCGAGCGGAAAGAACGGGTTGGTTCCCGGAATGCGCAGGAACCGGCCCGCCTCTTCGACCCCGCCGGCGCTCGTCCCCTTGGTTTCACCGAGCATGAAGTAGGCGGCGGCCTGCGCGCCGTTCAGGCGCGCCACCGCCGGGATGACGTCCTCGTTGCGGTTCAGGATGAGCAGGATGTCGGCCTTCTTGATGGCGCGCGCGTCCCCGGCTCCGTCGATGTCGGCCATCTTGAACACCGCGCGGCCGTTCTGGGTGTACGACGTGTCGAAGAAGTCGAGCGCGCCGTCCTTCTGAGACACGTTCTCCAGATAGGACGTCGGCTTCAGGACCGCCCGGTAGATCGCCGGCTCGGTCTCCTCGGCCAGACCGAACGTCTTCGCGAAGCAGCCGTTCTCGGTGGCGTGGATGCTCCCGTCCGGCATGATCGCCAGGAAGTCGTCCTGCACCGGCTTCGAGTCGTTCTGCTTGGAGAAGGTCGTGGTGGTCTTGCCGGTGCCCGACAGACCGATGATCAGCGCGACGCGATCGCGCCCGGCGACCGGGATGATCTTGCAGCCGGCGTGCATGGCCAGGCCGCCCTTGTCGTAGACCAGCTTGTTCCACATCCTCAGGCCGCCCTTCTTCGACTCCCCGAAGTAGTCGGAGTTGAAGACGCGCGTGATGCGCCGCTCGAGATCGACCGCGATGAGCCGATCGTTAGGGAATCCCCTGGCCTCGAGGTTGGGAGTGTAGATGATGGTGAGGAGAGGCTCGAAGCCGCTCTCGTCCGACGGCGCCAGGGGGTAATACAGGATCTGCTGCATGGCGGCGATATTGGCGTTGCCGGCTTCCATGATGAGGCGTGCGGGCGTGCGCAGGACGGGATGATTGCCGATGTATCCGTCCACCACGACCATGTCGCAGGATCGGATGTAATCATCCTGGAGCCGGGCCATCCGCTCCCCCTGCTCCAGAGTCATCGTGGCGTGGCCCCTGTGAAGCGACTGATCGTCGGTGACGATGAATGTGGAGGCCTTGCTGCGGGCGACGACCCGGGTCTGGACGTTCACGTTGCCGTGCCTCGTCTCGTGGCAATTCGGCATGCGCTCCGTCAGAGCGCGCAGCTCCTCGGCGGCGGGGCGGGCGATGACCGATCTTGGCTTGACCGGAAGGTCGATGACGGAAGAAATAGAAGACGTCCTCGGTTTGATGTCGGAGGCGGAATCCGCCCCCTTTGACGGTGTTTTCAGACGACCTCCCCCTTGTCCGGAGGACACCCCCGCGTCCCCATATCGGTGAAGCCCACTATTTACGCCCGCCCGGTGCCCTCTGTCAAGGAAGGGGTCTCCCCGGCTTGCTTGACACCCCGCCGACGGCGGGCGCAGAATCGCTGTCATAGGGACAACCCATCCAGACAGGAGATCATCCCATGTTCGCGTTCGGCAATTGGGCGCTCTGGGAATCCGTCGCTGTGATCCTGGTGCTGTTCTACCTCCTCATGTCCATCCGGCGCATCGGCCCGACCGAGGTCGGGCTCGTCACCAAGCGCCTGGGATGGCGCCGGCTGAGCGAGGACAACCCCATTGCCTTCGAGCGCGAAGCGGGATACCAGGCGGACCTCCTGATGCCCGGCCTGCGCTTCAAAGCTTTCCTGGTGTACGCCGTGGACAAGTATCCCTGGGTCCAGGTCCCGGCGGGCGAGATCGGCGTGGTCATCGCCCAGGTCGGGCAGGCGTTGCCGATCGGCGCCAAGTCGGCCGTCTACCGGAAAGATTTCGGGAACTTCACCAATCTGGCCGCATTCGTCAAGAGCGGCGGGCAGAAGGGGGTTCAACGGCCGGTCCTGCCCCCGGGCACCCTCGTGCCGATCCACCCCGTCGGGTTCCTGGTCGTCACACGCAGCGAGGTCTATGGGGAGCCGATCTCGCCGGAGCTGCGCGCCAAGGCAGGCCGAGGCGGGAAGCTCACACCGGAGGCGCTCGGACTGGCCCCCGAGCAGCTTTCGCTCGTGCGCATCCAGCCGCAGAGGCGCAGCGACGGCAAGACCTACGACACGGTCGGCATCGTCACGACGTACGAAGGGGATCCGCTCCTTTCAGGCGACATCGCCAGTCGCCTGGGCGCGTTCTCTGACGTGGAGGACCTGGAAAAAAAGGGGGCCACCGATTCCGACATCACGGAGGTCCTCCTCGGCAGCAAGAATCAGCTTCACAACAACTACCAGGATTTCCAGTCGTTCCTCGACCACGGGGGAAAGATAGGCCTGCAGCACGACCCGCTCCTCTACGGCGCGTACGCGCTGAACCCGTTCCTGGTGAGCGTCGAGCAGGTGCCGATGCTTCTGGTGAAACAGGGAGAGGTGGCGGTCATGAAGGCCTACGTGGGCCTGGTCACGCAGGACACCTCCGGGTCGGAGTTCAAGTTCGGATCGTTGGTTCGGCCCGGCCACAGAGGCGTCTGGCAGGAGCCACTACGCACCGGAAAGTACCCGATCAATCCCCGTTGCTACGAAGCGGAGATCGTGCCGACCTCGATCCTCAACCTCAACTGGGCCGAAGCGGTGTCGGAGGCGCATCAGCTCGATGCCCAGCTCGAGCAGATCGTCGCCAAGAGCAGCGAAGGGTTCGTGTTCAAGATCGACCTCCAGGTGCAGATTCATGTCCCCGACACCAAGGCCCCGCGGGTCATCTCCATGGTCGGGACGATGCGCAACCTGGTGAACGAAGTGCTGCAGGCGGCCGTCGGCAATCACTTCCGGGACAAGCTCCAGAGCATGCCGGCCATCCGGTTCATCGAGACGCGCCAGCTGGTGCAGGTGGAGGCCTTCGAGCACATCCGCCAGCAGCTCGAGCAGTACCAGGTCGAGACCAAGGGCGTTTACATCCAGGACGTCGTTCTCCCCGAGGATCTGGTGAAGGTCCTGACGCAGCGCGAGATCGCGAATCAGGAGATCGAGACGTTCAAAAAACAGCGCTCGGCGCAGGAGGAGCGCATCGCCATGGAGCACTCGAAAGGGACCGCCGAGATGCAGGCGGAGCTGGCGAAATCCAAGGTCGGAGTGGATATCAAGACCAACAACGCCACGGCGCGGGCCAAGGAGGGAAGCGGAGAGGCCGAATACATCCGCCTCACCGGCACCGCCAGGGGGGCCGAGGTCGAGGCGGTCGGCCTGGCGCGGGCCAGGGGCTACGAAGCCCAGGTCAACGCCCTCGGGTCGACGGCCACGGCGCTGGTCAACGTCATCGGATCGTTGTCCGAGGGCCACGCGAAGTTCGTGCCCGATATTCTGGTGACGGGAGGCGGCAACGGCGGCTCGGCGATCGATGGCCTCGCGGCCGCGGCGATGCGCTTCTTCGGCGGCTCCGGTAAGCCTGCTCCGCGCGCCCCGGCCGGGGCGGGCTCCAGCCAGACGCCCGTCGTCCCACCCGGAGGTGAAGGACGACGCGGAAAGAGCGACGCCTAACGCCGGCGCCGCCGGCCGCTTTCGCCGGGGCGGACGTCCCCGATCAAGTAGAATCTCTTCGGCATGGATCTGGTCGAGGACTTCCTTCGGCACCTCGAGCACAACGTCAACGCCTCCCCCCAGACGGTGCGCTGCTATCGCACCGATTTGCACGAGTTTCAGGAGTTCCTGACGCACGGCCTGGTCTCCGGGCGGCAGGCGGACCTCCCTGACATCGATCACCACGCGGTGCGCGAGTTCCTGTCCTACCTGCACGACCGCGGCGTCAGCCGCGCCACCGTCGCCCGCAAGCTCGCCTCCCTGCGGTCATTCTTTCGCCACCTGGCGCGGCAGGGGCTGACGGCCGGCAATCCGGCGGCGATGGTCGCCACCCCGAAGCTCGAGAGACGCCTGCCGCGGGCCCTGAGCGAGCATGAGGTAGAATCGCTTCTCGACAACTCATTCGGCATTGGAGCACGGGACCACCGGGACCGCGCGATCCTGGAGCTGCTGTATGCCAGCGGAGTGCGAGTGGCGGAGCTCGTCGGCGCGGACCTGGGCGACCTGGAGCTGTCTCGTGCCTCGGGGGACGGCATGATGCGCGTTCTCGGCAAGGGCCGGAAGGAGCGCCTCGTGCCGGTCGGCTCGAAGGCGGTCCGGGCCCTGGAAGCCTACTTGAAGGCGCGCGCGACGCTCCTGACGCGCGGTCCCTTCAAGGAGGCCGCCAGCCGGACCAGGCGGCCCGCGGCCGCGGAGCGCGACGCGCTGTTCCTCAACGCCCGCGGCGGCCGTCTCAGCGATCGCAGCGTGCGCCGGATCCTCGACGGGCGCCTGCGCAAGGCGGCGCTCATGCAGCATGTCTCGCCGCACACGCTGCGCCACTCCTTCGCGACGCACATGCTGAACGCCGGCGCCGATTTGCGCTCGATCCAGGAGCTGCTGGGGCATGCCTCGCTTTCCACCACCCAGCGCTACACCGCCGTCTCCACCAGGCGACTGATCGAGGTGTACCGCCGAGCCCATCCCCACTCGGGTGGCGGGGACGCCCCAGGCGTTCCGGCGGGCCGCTCGAGAAGGGTGAACGATGGCACGCCGCGCCCGTAGCCGGGAAGCCGCCGCCCGGCGCAGGGCCAGGGGACGCCGCGGCCGCGCTCCGGCCCGCTGGCCCGGTCCGGCCGGAGCCAAGGCCTCTCAGACGCACGGCCCGCGCGTGGTCGCTCTGACCGCCGCGCGACGCCGGGCGATCGAGTCCCGCCGGCTCGGAGGGGCCGCCCGGGAGGTCGCCTCTACGGCCACCCTGGACTTCCACCTCGGCGCCGCGGTGGCGTGCGCCCGCGCCGGCGCCAGGGTCATCATGGATTACTGGGGGAAGCGGGGAACCTACCCCATCCAGGAGAAGGGGCGCAACGACTTCGTCACGGTCGTGGACCGAAGGGCCGAGGAGGCGATCGTGGGCCTGATCCGCGAGCGCTTCCCCGATCACGCCATCGTGGCGGAGGAGTCGTCCCCCACGGCCCGCCCGGACGGCTTTCGCTGGTACATCGATCCACTCG
Source organism: Candidatus Polarisedimenticolia bacterium (assembly GCA_035260145.1). Taxonomy (GTDB): domain Bacteria; phylum Acidobacteriota; class Polarisedimenticolia; order Gp22-AA2; family Gp22-AA2; genus Gp22-AA3. The sequence goes on from DATFVU010000145.1 coordinate 11,923, forward strand.
ATGGGACGACCAACTTCATCCATGGCTATCCCCTGTTCGGCGTGTCCGTCGCCCTTGCCGACCCCCAGGGGATGCGTGCGGCCGCCGTCTATGATCCGCTGCGCGACGAGATGTTCACCGCGACGCGCGGCGGGGGCGCCTTTCTGAACGGCAAGGCGATCCGCGTGTCGCCGGTCGAGAAGCTGTCCAAGGCGCTGCTCGTCACCGGCTTTCCGTTCCGCGTGCTCGATCGACTCGACCCATACCTCGCGTCGTTTCGGTCGTTCGTACTGGGCTCTTCAGGGATCAGGCGGGACGGATCGGCCGCTCTCGACCTTGCCTACGTCGCGTGCGGTCGTTATGACGGCTTCTGGGAGATGTCGCTGTCGCCCTGGGATGTCGCCGCCGGCAGCCTCCTGGTGCGCGAGGCCGGCGGCACGGTCAGCGATTTCCAGGGGCGCGAGGACTATCTGGAGAGCGGAGACATCATCGCCGCGAGCCTGAACGTGCACCCCGCCATGCTGCGCATCGTGCGGGAATCGGTCCGGAGGGTCTGAAGGCCCCCCGCGTTCCGGGTCGCGCCGCGGGACGCGACCGCCGGCGTCTCAGGCCGCCGGAGCCAGGCGCGCTGCCAGAAGGATCGCCTCCACCAGGCTGCCGTGCTCCGCGATCCCCTTGCCCGCGATGTCGTACGCGGTGCCGTGATCGACGGACGTGCGCACGAACGGCAGGCCCAGGGTCATGTTGACGCCGCTCCCGAAGGATCGCGACTTGACGGCGATGGTCGCCTGGTCGTGATAGAGGGCCAGGACGACATCGAACTCCCCCCGGGCGGCGCGCACGAAAAGCGTGTCGGCCGGAAACGGCCCGGCCACGTTGAGCCCTGCCCGTCGTGACGCCTGGACGGCCGGATGAATCAGATCGCGCTCCTCCGTCCCGAACAGGCCCCCCTCGCCGGCGTGCGGGTTGAGGCCGCAGACGGCGATGCGGGGGTCGCCGCCGAAGAATCGCCGGTGCTCGGCGCGGATCAGCCGCAGCCTCGATTCGACGCTCTCCCGGGAGATCGCCGCGATCGCCTCCTTCAGCCCCAGGTGCACAGAGAGCAGCGCCACCTTGAGATCGGGAGTCACGAACAACATGGCGACCTCGTGCGGATCCAGCCCGCACAGGTCGGCAAGAAGCTCGGTGTGGCCTGGATAGCGGACGTTCGCCAGGCGCATCGCTTCCTTGCTCAACGGAGCCGTCGCCACCGCGGCCGCGGCTCCCGAGCGCACCAGGGCCACCGCCTGCTTCACATACATGACGGCGCTGCGACCTCCGGCCGCCGAAGGACCGGGGACCGGCGGCCGCTCCGGACGGTCGGCCATGTCCTGGATGGCCGGCCCGGAGGCCCAGCCCCGAAGCTGGATGTCGTCTCCCTGCCTGGAGCCCCAGGTCTCCGCGGTCCCCGAGACCTCGGGCCAGACGGCCGGGTCGATGCCGGGGCGACCCGTCAGCCCCTTCGCCACAGACAGGAGGTGATCGCGATCGCCGATGAGAAGCGGACGGCAAGCCTCCTGCACGGTCGGCTCGCAGACCGCCTTGAGCGCGACCTCGGGTCCGACCCCGAAGGGGTCACCGGTCGTCACGGCAATGGCAGGCTTCATCGGGAGGACCGCCGGGCCGGTCGCGCTGGCGGATGCTGGGAAGGGTCGAGCCCGCTCCGGTCGCTCAGATCCCGTCGGAGCGCGGTGATCGGCTTTCGTCCTGTTCCTCGGCCTTGTACATGTACCTGATGCAGTCCTTCATCACCATCAGGTTGGGGGCGCCCACCCTGTTGACCTTGATGCAGTTCCGGTCATACCACTCGATGACTCCCCGCAATTCCTCGCCGTCCTTGAGGACGACGACCATCTGGGTCTTCGAGTTCATCTGCTTCAGGTAATAAAAGGCCTCGGCGTTC
>DATFVU010000146.1:0-4580 GCA_035260145.1 Candidatus Polarisedimenticolia bacterium
CGAGGACGCTGACCTCGAACGACGCGTGCGGTCCGGGGGAAATCAGCACGAGCCCCGAGAAAACTCTCCTGAACTCGGCTCGATCGAGGACGACGGGCATCACTTCGGCCCCGAACGAATACCCGCCGGCGAACAGCGGCAGGCCGTCGCGGCGGCACACCTCGACGAGCCGCTTCAGATCGGCGGCGACCTGGTCGGGGCTCTTCTCGTTCCAGAAATACTTGAGCGTGTTGATCGCCACGGTCGAGACGCCGTGCTGCGCCAGCTCTTCGACCAGGGTCTTGTCCAGGCTCGACCAGCCGCCGTCGCCGGAGATGAACAACAGGAAAGCGCGGGGGTTCTCGACCAGAGTCGTCACCAGGGGCAACCCGAGCGCGTCGAGCTCGGCCTCGAGATCGGGATCGAGGGCGCCCGGCCGCCGCTTCGAGGACGGGGGGGCTTCCGCCTCGGCGGTCTTGCCGATCTCCCTGAGGCCCTGATCGAAGGCCGCGCTCCAGCGCGCCGGGTTCGCGTAACCGTGCCCGACGCCCTCCAGTAGAGTCACGTGCGCGCCGCGGATGTCGCGGGTGAAAGCGTGGGTCGACTCCGGAGGGCATGCCTTGTCCGCTTCCCCCTGCAGAACCTCCCAGCCGCCGGCGATCGTCTCGACCGGGGCGAGATCGGCCTTCTTCCGGCGCTCGTCGTAGGTCGGCCGCAAGTCATCGTGCGCGCACAGGGGCGGCACTCCCTGCAGCTCCGGACAGAAGCCCAGGCTCATCCCGCCCGAAAAAGACTCGCCGGACGCGGCCAGTGCGGCATAGACGAGCGTTGCACCGCTGGAGTAGCCGATGAGGGTCGGCTTGCTGTACTCGGGGAACCTCAGCTGCTTCTCGAACGCCTGGCCGATAGCCTCCAAATCCCCAGCCGGATACCAGCAGCCGCTCTTCGATTGCAGCGCCGCCTTGCGCAGGGCCGGATACGACAGGCCGGCGACGGCGGCCGGCCCGTTGCGCGCCGCCCGGCGGGCCATGTCGACGACGCCCCGTCCCCAGCCGTCGTCGCCGCTGAGGAAGAGGATCGCGCGCCCCGTCGGGTCGGGTGGGACGTACACCATCGCCTCGCCGACGATCGGCAGGCGCATCCGGCGCTCCTCGATCGGGCTCGGCGCCGGGCGTGACGCGGACGTGGCCTCCGCGGACGGAGCCGCGAGAAGCAGGGCCAGCGCGAGGCTCATGGGAATCACGAGGTTCCCCTCCTGGGCTGCAGGAACGATCGCCAGCCGCCCGCGATCAGGACCGAGACCTGCACGACGGCCAGCGGCCACTCCCAGAATTCCGGGTAGGCCATGTAGCGTGGAACCCATCTCGGATGGAACTTGGCCTTGTACGCCCGCAGGCCCCGGAAGTTGTAAAGCCCCTCTCCGTGACGGAACAGGAGGTGGGCGAGTCTCTCCCAGAGCCTGGCTCCGCTGACCTCTCCGACCGACGCGAGGGGCGCCATGCCGAAATTGAACGATCGGTAACCCTCCGCTTTGCCCCAGAGCAGGAGCTTCACGAACAGGAAGTCCATGATCCCTTCCGGGGCCGCCGCGGCGTGCCGCATCAGATCGATCGACAGCTCCTGCCGCCCGGGTCCGGTGAGGATATTGGCGAAGGCGATCGCCTTCCCCGCGGCGTCGAGCGCCAGGGCGCAGGGGAAGCGATTGAGATACTCCTCGTTGAACGAGCCGATCGAAAACTGCTTCTCCCGCGCCTCCCTGCCCGAGAGCCAGTCGTCGGAAAGGCGTCTCAGCTCCGGCAGGCGGTCCGCCACTTCGGATGGAGGCACCACGGCGAACGTGTAACCCTCCCGACCCTCGAGGCGGTTGACGGCGTGACGGAAGTGCTTCCAGCGGGTCCCCTCGAGGGAAAATCGCTCCAGATCGAAGATCGCCTCCTCCCCCAGCTTGAAGAACGAGAACCCGTGGTCGTGCAGCAGCGGAAGCCAGAAGGGTGCTATCTGGTAGAACACCAGGCGACGATCCATTTCGTGCGCCAGCGCCATGAGGGCCTCGAGGAAGTCGCGCTCCTCCCCCTGCGGCACCGTCGGGTCGCTGAACACCACGAGGTACGAGCCGACGACGCGATAGGCCGCGAAGGAGCGCTCGCCGGCGAAGAAGATCGATTTGTCTCCCGCCGCCACCATGAGCGGCGAGGTCCCGGAGCCATGGCTCTCGTGGATCTTCAGGGCGCGATCGATCTCGTCGCGCGTCGGCGGGTGGAACGGCGCCGGCACGCGCAGGCCCACGTAGAGCAGGAGCGCCACCCCCGAGACGCCCAGGAAGGCCAGCGATCTCAGGAACCGCGCCACCTGCTCGGTGTGCCCGGCGAATCCGAAGGTCCACCACAGGGACGGGTCGTATTCGATCGAGGTGTACGAGCGGAATCCCACGATGGCGAAGATCCCGAACGCCAGGAAGGCGACGATGAGCGTCGTCCACCCGAACCAGGGCGCCCTCCCCTCCTTCCGGAACAGCGCCGCCTGGGACGCCGTCAGCCCGCCAAGGCCGAACAGAATCACCGCTTCTTCGTAATCGAGACCCTTGAGCAGCGCCACGACCCCGCCGACCAGGAGGAGCGCGACCGTCAGCCGGTGCGCTTCGCGGTAGCCCCGCGCCACGCCGCGCGCCAGGAAGAGCAGGGCCAGTCCCGTCAGGGCCCCGACCCAGTGCGACAGCTCGACCACCTCGATGGGAACGAAGCGCGCCAGGATGCTCAGGCGGTGCGCCAGAGCGGGCGAGGCGGTCGATGCAAGGAGCACCACGCCCCCGCCACCGATGAGCAGGGCCAGGATCGATGGGACCGGCTTGAGCCAGCGGGCCCCCGCGCGCGCGCCGCGACCCAGGAGGACGAGGCAGGCCAGGAGCCACGGGACCATGTAGTAGATGGCGCGATAGGCCAGGAGCGCGGCCCCGGCGGCGGCCGCTCCCACCGGCAGGCGGACGAGCCAGAAGGCGTCGGCGCTTCCGAGTCCCCCGGGGATGAGCGAGATCAACCCGATCATCTGCCCCGCGAAGAACATCCTCACGACGGCGCGCCAGTCGGCGGAGTGCCCGGTGGACATGACGGTGGCGACGAACACAGACGCCGCCAGGACCCAGTCGAGGAAGGCGACTCCAAAAAGCGCCGCCCACGCCCAGGTCCCCCGGCGCAGCCAGCGTGGCGCCTTGTCGTTCCCGCCGAGGCGGCCCAGGAGAACGACCACGAGGGCCAGGATCGCGACGACCAGGACGGCCGCCGTCGCAAGGGGGAACGTCCACGAGCAAAGCGAAAAGACCGCGAGCGTCATCGAAAAGGCGACGACATTGGCCACGATGGCGCCGCGCAGGACGGCGCCGTCCACGCCGTAGGGACGGTACAACCAGAATCGAATCGCCGGACCCGCGATCGGCCCCAGGGTCAGGAAGTTGCTCCAGGTGAATGCGAGCGTCCCGAGCCCCCAGCGCGCGGAGCGCGGCACGGGCGACCCCTGCAGCGTGACCAGGTCGTAGCCGCCCAGGAGACCCAGATTGAGGATCGTCAGGCCGCAGGCCGCCAGGAGCCATGGCGCCTTTAGAGCATGGAGGGAATCGCGCACCAGGTTCAGGTCGACCCGGCGCAGCTCCTCCCACCCCAGAAACGCGACCGCGCCGACCAGAAGGATCGGCCACCAGCGGCCGGCGCTGCCCAGGACCCTCAGGGCCAGTACGTAGATTCTGCCCCGCTCCGGCGGGACGGCCGTCTGACTCATGGCACGGGAGTATAAACCGTACTAGGATCTCCCCCCGGATGGATCGTCCGGCGCTGTCGCGGCTGTGGCCGCTCATCGGATCGTGCGTTCTTCTGTTCCTTCTCGGCGTCTCGCCCTGGGGGCTCTGGGAGCGGGACGAGGGGCGTTACGCCGACGTCGCGCGCGAGATGCTCGCGCGGGGCGATTACGTGACGCCCCGGATCGACGGCGCCGTCTTTCTCGACAAGCCGCCGCTCGTCTACTGGGTGACGGCTGCCTCTCTGTCGATCTGGGGCGGCGGCGAAACCGGGGCGCGTTTCGGCCAGCTGCTGTTCGCGGCCGGGATCCTGCTGGTGACGCGTCGCCTCGGACAGTTGCTGTTCGACAGGCGGCGGGCCAACATCGCCCTGATGGTCCTGGCCTCCTCGCTGGGCTTCTTCACCTCCAGCCATCTGCTGACGCTCGACCTCGGCCTGACGTTTTTCGTCTCCCTGGCCCTCTGCTGCTTTCTTTCCGGTTGGCGCGCGGGCCAGGGCGGCCGGCGCGCCTATCTCGGGATGTTCGCCGCGGTGGCGGGAGGAGTCCTGAGCAAGGGGCCGATCGCAGGGTTTCTCGTGGCCGCGCCGATCGCCTGCTACCTGACTCTGCGCCGGGAGTGGCGCCGGGCCGGCGAGCTGCCCTGGGTGGCCGGGACCCTGCTGTTCCTGGCGATCTCCGCGCCGTGGTATGTCGCCGTCGCCCTGATCAATCCGGAGTTCCTGAGCTATTTTTTCGTTCATGAAAACCTGGCCCGCTTCGGGACCACCGTGCACCACCACACGGGGCCCTGGTACTACTACGTGGCGGTGGCGGCG
>DATFVU010000147.1:0-2499 GCA_035260145.1 Candidatus Polarisedimenticolia bacterium
CAACAGCCAGGAGACCTACACGAAGAAGGGGCACGTGCCGGGCGCCGTCAATCTGCACAGCAGCGAGATCAAGGAAGGGGTACTCCCCGCCGAGAAGGACGCCACCCTCATCTTCTACTGCATGAACGAGCTCTGACACGAGTGTCACAACTCGGCCCGGAGGGCCGTGGAGCTCGGTTACCGCGAAGTGTTCATCATGCCGTCGGGGATCATGGGCTGGACCAAGGCGGGCAAGTCTGTCGCCAAGGGGAACACCCCGACCTGAGCGCCGGGCCCTCGCCCGAGCTTTAGCTTTCCTTTTCTGGCCGGCGAGCTGACCGCAGTATTCCGCATGCCCTCAGTGCTCCAGCCGACCTGGAGCCCCCTCACTTGACATTCAAGACAGGCGTGAAGTTATATATTCACAACGAGATAATTCCATCTCCAAGTCGCTGACCTCCGGAATGCTGGAATGGAGGAGACAGCGTGAATGACACGGGTCGCAGTACCGACGCGGCCGCGCAGGCTCTCGACCTCGAGTCGACCGCGTCGCTCCTTGCCCGCGTCCGCTCCGGAGAACCCCAGGCGCGAGAGCGACTTGTCGTTCGCTACCTCGACGTCCTGCAACGCTGGGCCCACCGCCGGCTGCCCGTTCGGACCCGCGATTTCGTCGACACCGATGATCTTGTTCAGGACACCCTCCTCCGGGCGTTGGATAAGGTGGAGAGTTTCGAACCGAGGCGGGAGGGAGCCTTTCTCGCCTACCTTCGCCGGATTCTGGTCAACCAGATCCGTGACCAGATCCGGCGGTTCGCGAGGAGACCGGCTCATGAAGAAGTCGTGGACAAGATGGCCGACGCGAGCCTTTCTCCCCTGGAGACGGCGATCGGCAGGGAGGCGTTCGCTTCCTACAACGCGGCTCTCATGAAGCTTACCGAAGAGGAGCAGGAGGCCGTGATTCTGCGGATCGAGATGGGATTGACGCATCAGCAGGTCGCTGAAGCCCTGGAGAAGCCCACGTCCGATTCGGCGCGGATGTGTGTCGCACGGGCCCTGATCCGGCTGGCGGAGATCATGGATGAAGGACAAGGGTAACGACGCGACACTCCTGCGAGTGGCCGAGGCGATCTCCGATGGGAGCGTCGTGGACTGGAATGCACTGCAGGCAGGTCGCCAGGATCTGCGCAGGACGCTGAACCAGCTCCGGAGCCTGGAAGCGCTCGCCACCGCACACCGCGCTCCAGCCGTACCGGCGCGAGGTGTCCGTGCCGCCGTCGCTTCGATAGGCTCCACCGCGACCGCGGTCGCCCCAAATGTGAAGGTCGGCGCGCAAGAAGCGCCATCTCTTTCGACCTGGGGGCCCCTGAAGATCCTGGCGCTGCTGGGGAGCGGAGGTTTCGGCGACGTGTATCGCGCCTACGACCCCAGCCTCCAGAGGGAGGTCGCTCTCAAGATCCTCCGCAGCGAGGGCGGGCACGGCGGGCTGGCGCCGGCCAGCTTTCTGGCGGAGGCACGGCGACTGGCGCGCGTCAGGCATCCGAACGTGCTCGACGTGCACGGTGCGGAGGAACACGGGGGGCTGGCGGGTTTCTGGACCGACCTCGTGGAGGGGAAGACCCTGGAGCAGTGCCTCGCCGAACAGGGCCCCTCCAGCGCCCGCGAGGCCTGCCTCATCGGGATCGATCTCTGCGGCGCCCTCGCGGCGGTTCATGCGTCGGGCCTGATCCACCGGGATGTCAAGTCGACCAACGTCATGCGGGAGCACGGAGGGCGAATCGTCCTGATGGACTTCGGGAGCATCGCGGAGCGGGTCGGGGAGGGCATGGCCGGCTCACACGAGACCCCGACCGGCACGCCGCTGTTCATGGCTCCTGAATTGCTGCGGGGTGAAGCGGCAACACCGGCCGCGGACATCTACTCTCTGGGCGTCCTTTTATATCGCCTGGTCAGCGGCCACTTCCCGGTCGAAGCATCCAGCCTGACCGAGCTTCTGGACAAGCACCGGAGGGGGGAGCGGGTCCCGCTGCGGGACCACCGTCCGGATCTCCCTGCCGGATTCGTGCAGGTCATCGAGCGTGCGCTGTCGGCGACACCCGATCAGCGCTACGCGAGCGCCGGCGCCATGGAGCAGGCGCTCGCGGGCTCCCTCGGCCTGCGGGAGGCGGAGGACGAGATCCAGGAAGAGCACGCGGTGCCGCTGTGGCGCCGGCGCGGGGCGTGGATCGCCGTCGGTGGCGCCGCCGTCGTCCTGGCCGCGGTCGCCTCTTTCCTGAAGCCCACTCCACCTTCCACGCCGATCATCGCGGAGGCGGCTCTGTACCGGCTGGGTGCCAGAACGGAGGATCGCCTCCAGGAGGAGAGCCCGGTCAGGCCCGGCGATCGCCTGTTCCTGGAGATCAGAGCGCCCGAGAAACTGTACGTCTACGTGTTGAGCGAGGACGAAAAGGGAGAGGTGTTCGTCCTGTTCCCGGCCGAAGGGGGCCTGAAGAACCCGCTCGCCGCTGAAGTCCGGCACCGCCT
>DATFVU010000148.1:0-7947 GCA_035260145.1 Candidatus Polarisedimenticolia bacterium
CGCTCATAGCGGGACAGCTGGGAGTTGTCGATTTCGCCGCCGCCGTTCTTCGCCTTGTCCTCGACCCGGCGCAGCGACAGACCGTACCCGACCCTGAGCCTGCGAAGGTAATTCCCCAGCCGGGCGCTACCGCGTAACTCCTGTTCCATGGTGGCTGTCCCCCAGCACCGACCGCCCCGACAAGGGGCCGCTGACAGGCGCTTCACCCCTCTCGACGCTTCGTGAGGTCAGTCATGGTACGGGGAAGCGTCGTCTGGTGCAATATTGCCGTCATGCTTTAGATCCGTCAAGAAACATTTGTAACCGGGCTGCGGAGCCGCTGCAGCAAAGCCTATCTTACTCTCATGACGAGAGATATTCAAATAATGCATCGGAAGGATGGTCCGAACGGTGCTCCTTGACAATTCCTCGTCCGGTCCCTACCGTACCGGGGGTCTGATGATGGCGATGCCGAGAGAGAGCCAGCCGCGCGAAGGAATACTTTCCTCCACCACTTTTCCGGGCCTGATCTACTCCATCCTGCGCCGGAAGGAGACCGGGGTCCTGACCCTGACCGGCGACTCGGTCGAGAAGTCGATCTACATCCAGTCGGGACGGCCCGTCTTCGCCACATCCAACGACCGCGACGATCGGCTTGGACAGATCTTCTTCAAGGCCGGGCTGGTCAGCCTCGAGGGCCTCATGAACGCCCTGGAGCGCGCCGCCGAGGAAGGCAAGCGGCTCGGCACGGTGCTGGTCGAAATGGAGATGATCAAGCCGCATGACCTCGTGGAGGGGGTGCGCGGTCAGGTTCGAAACATCGTCTGCAGCCTCTTCCTGTGGACGCGCGGACGGTACCGCTATCGTCCCGGCGAGCTGCCGAGCGAGGAGGTCATCACACTGAAGCTGGGCGCCGGGAACACGATCCTTGAAGGGATACGCCGCATTGAGAGCTGGGAACGGATATGGGAGGCGGTGGGCGACCTGGACATGCGTTACCAGACGGCGCCGGGGCTCGATGACCACAGTCGCGATCTGACCTTGTCCCTGGAGGAGTGGACGCTCCTGTCGCATTGCGAGCGGCCCGTGACCCTGCGCGATCTCTGCCGCGCCTCGACGTTGAACGATTTCGAGATCTGCCGTCTTCTCTGGGCGCTCCTCACCCTCGGAATCGTCGTGCGACTCTCCCCTGCCGTGGTCTGATCCCGGCCGTCACCCCTCCGTCGCGTTCAGGAGCTCCTCGACCGTCAGCGTGGCGGCGCCCACCTTCCCCACCACGACGCCGGCCGCGCGATTCGAGAGGAGAGCCGCCTCCTCCATGGTCGCGCCGGCGGCCAGAGCGAGCGCGAGAGTCGCCGCAACCGTGTCTCCCGCCCCGGTCACGTCGAACACCTCGCGGGCTGCGGCGGGAATCGATAGGGACGGTCCATCCTTTTTCAACAGGAGCATCCCCCGCTCGCCCCGGGTGATCAGGACGTAAGGGCAGCCCAGAAGCCCCAGGAGCCTGCGGCCGACCGCCTCGAATTCTTCGTCGGTGCGCGCCGGCATGCCGGTCGCTTCCATCGCCTCGCGCGCATTGGGCGTCACCACGGTCGCGGGACGGTAATGCCGGATGAGCCGGACCTTGGGATCCACGACGATCGGCAGGTTCCGGTGCGCCGCTTCCGGAAGGAGGGCCGACAGAAGATCTTGTGAGATCCCTCCCTTGTCGTAGTCCGAGACCACGAGGCCCTGCGCCCCCGGGAGACTCTCCATCACCCGGTGCGCGAGCTTTTCTGCGACCGCCGCCTCGAGCGGTCCGTCGACTTCGTGATCGACGCGTACGACCTGCTGGTTGTGGGCGATCACGCGCGTCTTGACCGTGGTGGGCCTGCCGGGAGCCGTGACCAGCGCCTGCGTCGGGATGCCGGAGTCGCGACAGAACTTTTCCAGGACGTCGCCATGACGATCGTCGCCGCGCACGCCCGCGGGAACGGCGCGCGCGCCGAGGGCCACGAGGTTGTTGACGACGTTGCCGGCGCCGCCGAGGCGGAAACTCTCGCGCTCCAGGCGTACCACCGGAACCGGCGCCTCGGGCGAAATGCGGGTCACGCCACCCCACAGGTACTGATCGAGCATCAGATCGCCGACGACCAGCAGGGAGATCTGCGGGAATCGACCCGCGAGAGCGGCTGCGCGAGCGCGGTCGAGACTCGGCTCCACCCGCTTCGGTCGACTCAGGGACGATCCTCGGGAAGGACGGTCGCCTTTTCCACCAGCATGATCGGGACGTCGTCGACGATCGGATAGCACCTGCGGCAGGTCCGGCAGACGAGTCCGGAGCCGTCGGGCGTGAGGCTGACCTCGGTCTTGCACAGGGGACAGGCGAGAATTTCGAGAAGACTCGGATCCAGGCTCATGGGCTCCCGCTCACCGCGATGACTTATAGCACCCGCCCAAAAAAATTGTCAAACCTCGGAGGCCCCGGGCGCGGAGGTGTAAGATCCCGGGGCTCATGGTCGCCCGCGCGCGCCCCCTGCAGGATCGCGATCGCGTGCTCCTCATCCGCCTCGGAGCCGTGGGCGACGTCCTGCGGACGCTTCCCGCGCTGCACCTGATCCGGTCGACCTTTCCCGCCGTGCACGTCGCCTGGCTGGTCGAGGATCTGTCGCGCGATCTCCTCTCCGGCCACCCGGAGATCGACGAAGTCATCCCGTTCCCTCGCCGTGAGCTGGGGCGGGGCTTTCGGCGGCCTCGCGATTTCACCCGCGTGCTCACCGCCTTCATCCGGGATCTGCGCCGCAGGCGCTTCAGCGTGGCCCTCGACTTTCAGGGAAGCCTGAAGAGCGCCTTCCTGGCCCGGCTCTCGGGGGCTCCCCGTCGCGTCGGTCTCGCCCCGGGATACGGCCGGGAGGCAAGCTTCCTGTTCACCAACGACTGGGTTCGCCCGCACGGGCGGAGCCTGAATCGCGTGGAGCGCAATCTGCTCATCGCCGAGGCGGTCGGGGCCCGGGGCGACGCCATCGAGATCATCCTTCCCGAGCGCCCCGAAGAGGGGCGCGCGGCCGCGGAAATCCTGCGCGCAGTGAATCCCAGGGGTTTCTCTCTGGTCGTGCTATCGCCCGGCAGCAGCCGGAGGCAGCGGTACAAGCGCTGGCCGGCGGGCCACTTTTCGCGGCTGGCCGCCCTGCTCGGTTCATCGGCGGAGATCGTTCCCCTGGTGGCGTGGGGACCCGGCGAGGAGGCGCTCGCCTCCGAGGTCGTGTCGGCATCCGGCGGCCGCGTCGTGAAGGCCCCTCCAACCTCCCTGCGTCTCCTGGCGGCCGTCCTCAGACGATCCGCGCTGTTCATCGGCGCGGACTCCGGCCCGATGCATCTGGCCTGGGCGGTCGGCTGCCCCGTGCTGGCGCTGTTCGGACCGACCGACCCGCGGCTGAACGCGCCCCTGGGGGGGGCGCATGTGGTCCTGCGCGCGGGGGACGCCACCGCAGATATCACGCCCGAACGGGCGCTCCAGGCAGCCCTCGGGATCCTCGGGCGCTCCCCGTCGACGTCCACGCCCCGGCTGATGCGTTCCGCCCTTTTTCCGCCTTCCGCGGAGGTCGGGCGGTGACGCCGATCGATCCGGCGACGATTCGGCGCGTGCTGATCCGGGCGAACAACTGGATCGGGGACGTGGTCATGATCTCGCCCGCGGTGCGCGCCCTGCGGGCCCACTTTCGCGGCGCGCGCATCGCCATGCTGGCGAAGAGCTGGGTCCTCGAGACGCTGCGCGGCGATCCGTCCTTCGACGATCTCATCGAGTACGACAGCGACGGCGCGCACCGGGGACTGCGCGGCCGCCTTCGTCTGGCCGCAGCACTGCGGCGCGAGCGCTTCGATTTGGCCGTGCTGTTCCAAAAGGCCTTCGACGCCGCCGCTCTCGCGTTCCTGGCGGGCGTCCGCCACCGCGTCGGCTACGCCACCGATCGCCGATCGTTCCTCCTGACCCGGGCCCTCGATCCTCCCCCGGCGGACACGCATCACGTGGAGACGTTCCTGGGGATCGCCCGCGCTCTGGGCTGCCGGATCGACGATCCGTTCCCGGCCTTCCATCTGACCCAGGAGGATCGTCGATCGGCCCGGGCCCTCCTCGCCGAAGCCGGGCTGCTCGGTCACGCTCCCCTCGTGGCCGTTCACGCGGGCGCGTCGAAAGAGCCGCGCGCCTGGCACGCCGACCGCTTCGCGGAGCTCGGGCGCCGGCTGGGGCGCCGGCACGGCGCCCGCGTCATCCTGCTCGGCAGCGCGGCCGAACGGGAGCAGCTGCAGCGCATCGCGGCCGGCCTGCCTCCCGGGACCGCCTTCGTTCCCACCTCCGCCCCGCCGATGAAGGTCACCGGCGCCGTCCTCGAGGCCTGCCATCTGTTCGTGGGGAATGACAGCGGGCCGATGCACGTGGCCGCCGCGCTCGGCGTCCCGACCCTCGGCATCTTCGGTCCGGGATCGCCCCGGCGCACGGCCCCGGTCGCCGGCCGCGGACGTGTGATCGTCGTCAGCAAGGACTACCCCTGCTCGCCCTGCCGACAGGATTTTTTCCGCGAGTGCCCTCCGTCTCCCGCCGGAAAGCCGTTCTGCCTCGAGGAGATCCGCGTGGAGGACGTGGAGGTCGCGGCGGAGGAGTTACTGCAGGGGGCCCGCGAGTCGGCTCTCTGATGGCGGCCCCGCAGGCCGCCGGCGCCAGGGGCGCAGACCGAGACGGGTCCGATAACGGGCAAGACGCCTCGCCAGGTCTCGCACCAGAGCGCGGTCGCCTCGGGCGTAACACCGCAGGAAGTCCACCTCCTCGCGGCGCGTGAGCCTGAGGCTGCAGGCGATCCACTTCTCGTACGAGCGCAGGAGCCTCGCCAGGTTGGCGAGCCGCACCCGCGGCGAAAGGACCGGCAGGAACCGACCTCGATCGAGGTCGATGACGTGCAGGGTCTCGCCCGCGGGGCCCGGCTGCAGCACCAGGTTCCCCACGTTCAGGTCGGCGTGCAGGAAGCCCGCATCGTGCAGACGTCGCACGAGGCCGGCGCACATCCGGAGGATTTCGCGCCGGCGGGTCGGCGCCGGTGCGCCGCCCGACACCTCGTAGAGGTTCCTCCCCCCCTCGAGCTCCCGGGTGACGATCGCCTGCGCGCGCAAGGGGCCGCATACAGGGGCCGAGCCGACCGCCAGGACCTCCGGAGTCGGAATCCCCGATCCCCGGAGCCGGATGGCGGCGCGCAGCTGATCGAGGCCGCGCCCACTCCCCAGATAGAGCCTGCCGAGAAGGGGCCCGAGGAGGCCGCCGTGCAGCGATCGCTTGCCGATAGCACGGGTCTCGCCCAGACGCAGCCGCGCGATGGGCGCGCGACCGGTTGCCGTGGTGACCGTACCCGCGGCGGGTTCCCGGAACAGCGCGTCCGCCGCGCCCTGGCGGATGGCCTCCGCGCAGTCCCGCCGGGCGATCCACTCCGCCGCGGGCGAGCGTATCTCGGCGTAAGCGGGGGCGAACTCGGCCGGGGAGCCGCGGGGCCGCGCTCCGGCGCTCACGTTTCTTCGGTGGCCGCCTCCGGGGCACGCTCGCGGCCAAACACGTGGGCGACGACGATCCCGAACAGGTAGAGCAGGATCATCGGTCCGGCGAAGATGCACTGCGTGACGACGTCGGGCGTCGGCGTGATGACCGCCGCCAGGATGAAAATGATCAGCACGGCGTACTTGAAGTGACGCCAGAGGAATCCCGCCGTGATCAAGCCGAGGCGCGCCAGGAAATAGACGACGGTCGGCAGCTCGAACACGAGGCCCATGCCGAGAATCATCTTGCTCTCGAAGGAGAACAGGCTGCTGATCTGCAGAGCAGGAGTGAAGCCCTCCGCCACCGCCAGCAGAAACCGACACGCCGTGGGGAACGCCACGTAATATCCGAACGCTCCGCCCATGAGGAAGAATCCGGTCGCGAAGAACACGAACGGAATCGCGTAGCGCCTCTCGCGCGCATACAGACCCGGCCGGATGAAGGCCCATATCTGATACAGGACCACGGGGGCGGCCAGGAACAGGGAGGCGAGGAACGCCACCTTCATATAGAGCATGAAGGGTTCCGTCAGGTCGAGAAACACCGGCTGCGGGCTCCCCGGCAGCTTCCGGATCGGGTCGATCAGGAAATTCAGGATGGCCCGTGCGTTCGTCACGCACAGGGCGAAGGCCACCGCGATCGCGGCGAGCGAGCGCAGGAGCCTCTTCCGGAGCTCCTCGAGGTGCTCCAGAAAGCTCATGGTGGGAAGATCAGGACCGCTCGTCCCGCGTCTCGGCATCGCCGGCCGTGGCTGGTCCCTGCGCTTCACCTCGATCGCTCAGTGTCCGTGGCTTGGGGGCCGAGGTCTCCGAGCGAGCCACCTCGGCGTCGAGGGTGTCTCGCAGGTCCGTGGCCGCTTTGCGAAACTCGGCCACGCCCTTTCCCAGCGTGCGTCCCAGTTCGGAGAGTTTCTTCGGCCCGAAGATCAGAAGGGCGATGACGAAAATGACGAGTAGCTCGGGGCCGCCGATGGAGCCGAACATCGCCGCGACCGCCTCCTGCGGGTCCGCCGCCCGTGTCTCCGGTTCCCGGCGGACCGGATCGACCGGGCGGGCGGCATGCCCGGCACGCCAACATCTTAACACCATCTCCCGGACGGATTCGGCGCGGCAGCGTCATTCCGCCGACGCCGGGTGGGCGGCACGCGCGGGCAATTTCTTTACAGGGGCCGGATCGGACACTATAATTGAGCAATAGCGCGTACATGGAGAGCGGCGTGCGCAAGAAGACGATCATCGGGGGGTTGGCTTTTGTCATCGCCGGCGGGCTGGTCGGCGGGCTCCTCGGTGGACGCACGACCACCGTGGCGGAGCGCACCGGCGAACAGCTCGCCACCTACACCCACCTTCTCAGTCTGGTCCAGGCCCGGGCCGCGGATCCGGTCGAGCCGCGGGTCGCGATCGAAGGGTCGATCCGCGGCATGCTGCGGACGATGGATCCCCATTCGAACTATCTCGATCCTGACGATTACAAGCACATGCTCGAGGAGCAATCGGGAAGCTTCTCGGGACTGGGAATCGTGATCTCGAAACCTTCCAACGACAAGCCGCTCACCGTGATCTCCCCGCTCGAAGGAACGCCCGCGTGGAACGTGGGCATCCGCGCCGGGGACGTCATCTCCCAGATCGAGGGAGTGGACACCCTCGACATGACCATCGACGATGCGCTGCGGCGCCTCAAGGGACCGAAGGGAACCAAGGTGACGATCACGGTCACGCGACCGGGCGATTCGACGGTCCTGCACTTCACCATCACGCGCGACGATATTCCGACCTACAGCATCCGCCAGGCCTTCCTGGTGCGTCCGGGCGTCGGCTATATCAAAATCGAGAATTTCACGCGCACCACCGATCGCGAGCTGGATGAGCGCATCCGGACGCTGCAGAAGCAGGGAATGACGCGTCTCATCGTCGACCTCCGGCGCAATCCGGGTGGATTGCTGGAGCAGGCCGTGCGCGTCGCCGACCGATTCCTGAAGAAGGACCAGATGATCGTCTACACGCATGGCCGGATCAGCGGCGCCGACCAGGAGTACCGGGCCTCGGGCGCCGCCGAGCGTCTGGAGCTCCCGCTCGTCGTCCTGGTGGACAAGTTCAGCGCGAGCGCGTCCGAGATCGTGGCGGGCGCCATCCAGGATCACGACCGCGGCCTCATCGTGGGCGAGACCACCTGGGGCAAGGGGTTGGTGCAGACCGTCTATCCCCTCAGCCAGGACGCGGCCCTGGCGCTGACGACCGCGCGCTACTACACTCCGAGCGGACGGTTGATCCAGCGCGATTACAATTCACTCGAGGACTATCTTTCCCACGACGAGAGCGACGAACAGCTTCTCAACCTCTCGAAGGACATCCGCCGTACCGATGGCGGCCGCACGGTTTACGGTGGCGGGGGAATTCATCCCGACGTCGTCG
>DATFVU010000149.1:0-12560 GCA_035260145.1 Candidatus Polarisedimenticolia bacterium
CCTCGGCGCGGCCGAACAGCGACAGGCCGTTGAACGAGTCGCCTCGATCGAGCTCGCGGCCGTCGGCATCGCTCACCACGACGTCGAGGTCATTCAGACCGGGGAGCGTCCCCCAGGCAAGGGTCGCCTGCCAGGACAGCGCACCCGGTTCCGGATTGGCCGGCAGCGACAGGCGCCCGCCCGCCGGCAGGATCGCCTCGCTCTCGAGGGGCGGGCGGTGTTCGATGCGATACGGGCGCTGATCCAGCCAGCCGGGGATGTGCGTCCCGAACGGTCTCGCGGGATCGACCGCCGCAGTGACCGACGCCCAGGCGTCGAGCAGGCCGGCGCCGACCTCGGACCGATCGCGCTCCAGGACCGGAGTGGCCGTCGCCTGCAGCAGCCGCTTGATGTCGGCCGGCAGGAGCGTCGGGCGCGCCTGCAGCATGAGGGCGGCCACTCCGGCCACGTGCGGCGCCGAAAACGAGGTTCCGCTCTGCGTGCTGTAATAGCCGCCCGCGTTGAGGAGAGCGGGGCTCGCCGCCGTGATCGACTCTCCCGGTGCGATCAGGGTCGGGTGATACAGGACCTCTTCGAAGATGCCGCGCGAGGAAAAGCGGGACAGCCGGGCGTCCTTGCGCGACGAGCCGACGCCGATCACCCACGGCGCCACGGCGTACGGGTTGAGGGTGTCGGGGGAGGGGCCCTGGTTCCCGGCGGCGAAGATCACCGTGATGCCGGCGTCGTGCAGCAGTCGCGTGGCGATGTTGACGGGGTCGTCGGGATCGAAGAAGCCCTGCGTGCCCCAGGAACAGTTCACGACGCGGACGCGGTAGCGCGCGGCGTTCTCGAGGATGTAATCGAAGCCCTCGAGCACGTTCACGATGAACAGGTCTCCCGCCGACAGCCCGAGGATCGAAGCCCCCGGCGCGACGCCCCGGTTCGTTCCCCCGCTCGCCAGCCCGGTCCCCGCCGCCACCGAGGCGACGAAGGTTCCGTGGCCCAGGACCAGGTCGGTGTTCGGCAGGCCCTCCAATGCGATGGGCTGTGTGAAGCCGATCCCTCCGCCGAGGGAGGTGCCGAGGCGGACGTTCCCCACCACCTTGCTCCCGAACGGCAGGTCCGGATGGGTCGCGTCCACTCCGGTGTCGAGGACCGCGATGGTGACGCCCGCGCCCGAGAGCGGCGGGCCGAGCGGCGGTCGCAGCGCGGGATCGGTCTCGACCTCATCGACTCCGATCAGCGTGCGGCTGTCGGCGTCGAAGAACGACAGGGTGCGGTTGGCAAACACCGACCTTACCTCTGGCAGGGCGGCGATGCGCACGATCTGATCGCGCGTCGCGTTGACGACAACCATCGGCAGCCGGCGGAAGAGGGTGCCGCCCGTGATCCCCAAGGCCTGAAGATCGGCCAGGTCGAGCGGTGTGGGCGCCGCCCGGTAGGTGACGATGACGTTGAGCCACGAGGTGTCCGGCAGGAACGACAGCCGGCTCAGGAGGTCGAGATCGATGTCCGCACCTCCGCCCGGGCCGGCGAACAACAGCGCGCCGACGTCGTTCCAGCGGAGCCCTCCGGGGTCGTTCCAGCTTAGGCCGGTCGAGTCGCTGAACAGCAGCCCGCCGGCGTCGCTCCAGCGGAGACCGCCGGCGTCGTTCCAGCGCAGCCCGCCGGCGTCGTTCCAGCGCAGCCCGCCGGCGTCGCTCCAGCGCAGTCCGCCGACGTCGTTCCAGCGCAGGGAGGAGGCCTCGGTGACGTAGGGCCCCGCCAGCGCCGGAGCCGCCACGGCAAGGAACAGGAGAGGGAAGACGATCAGGGTCCCGAGGCGACGATTCATTTTCCCTCCGGCTCTAGCGGCTCGTGGCGACGTTCTTGTGCCGCCCGGGAGCGTGGCGCGTCGACCGCTCCACCGCGGGCTCTGCGTGTGCGAAGGACACCGCCTGCAGCGCCTGCTCGTAGGCATGGCGCGACTCGGGCTGCGGGACGGCGCCCCGCTCGTCGGCCAGCACCTGCCGCAGCCGGCTGAACTCCCTGTCGATCCCCTCGCGGTCGCCAAGCTGCGCGAGTGCTAGCATCAGAGAGGCCGAGGCTCGCTCGTCCCTGGGGTCCCGCTCCACGAGGGTCAGGAAACAGGTAGCCCCCTTGTCGGCTCGACCCATCCGGAGATGGATGTCTCCCGCCTCGCCCAGGGCGGCGACGTAAAGACTCTCGTAACGAGCGCGCGGAGCCTCGATCCAGTCGTCGAATTCCTCCTCCATCAGTGGGTTGCGATAAAGCGCGATCGCCGTGACGTAGTCCGCCAGGGCCCCCTCGAGATCCTGGACCGCCGATCGGCGCCTGGCGGAGCGCACTCTTTCCTCGAACACGTCCACGTCGATGTCATAGCGATAGGCCGGGTTCAGGAGATACGCGTCGCGTTCGCACTGGATGAAGTTCCTGGGAACGCTGTGCCCGAGATTGAGGGCCCGGCGCAGGAGGGAAATCGTGGGACGGAAGTGCCGCTCGAGGGTCGACGGCCGAGTGTTGAGCCACAAGGCATCGGCCAACTCGTCCCGGGTGGCGCGGTGACCGGGCGCCAGGGCCAGGTAGCACAGGACCTGGATTGCACGCCGCAGCGTCCCGGTATGCACCGGAACTTTCTGGTGCGCATCCCGGTAGACCTGGATCGGCCCCAGGAGGCGCACGGTCAGGTCGGCGTCCACGCCCGAAGCGGCCCTCAACCCTCCGTCGCCGAAGGGCCCGCCTGCCGCGGGCGTTCCGCTGACGCCGCCGGCGGGTGCGTCGTAGAGGGACGCGGGGACCGTCGCGAGCGACGCCAGCAGCCCGCGGAACTCCGGGTCCAGCGACGCGACCCGCGACACGGCCGCCTGATAGTCGTGGCGCGCCGCGATCTCCAGGGCCTGAATTCCCTGCGCCACGGCGCGACGGCGATCGCGTTCCAGGTGGCGCGCCAGGGCGAGCCACAGTCGGGCCTCGCATTCGTGATACGCGCGGCCGGTCGAGGAAAAGTACGCGGCCGCTTCCGCCAGCGCCTTGGCCGCCCGCGATGCGGCGTGGGCGCGCACGCGCACCTCGCCGAGAGACAGCAGGGCGTGGGCCGCGCCCTCGGCATCGTCGGCGGAGCGACGGCTCTCCACCGCCTCGGCCGCGAGCGTTTCCGCCTCACCGTGATTGCCGCGCCGGGCGGCCAGGATCGCCTCTTCCCCCGCGAGACCATCGAGCAGGTCGAGAAGCCCCAGCTCCGTCAACAGGGCGCGAGCCCGGGCGTAGCGCTCGCCGGCCGTCTTCAGGTCGCCGCGTTCGCGATGCAGGTTGCCCTCCTCTTCCAGGACGTCGGCGAGCAGCGCCTGCAGCCGCCACTTCGTGGCGATTTCCCGGGCGTCGGCCAGCCGCGATTCGGCGCGCGCGAATTTACCGCAGCGCGTCGCGATGCGGGCGAGGTTCAGGTAGGCGGCGCCTTCCTGGGGTCCGAGGCGATGGTTCTCCGGGCTCGTCAGGATGCTGAAGCATTCCGAGGCGCGCCGGAAATCGCCCGCCACGGCGTGCGGCAGTCCGAGGTTGTGGGCGATCACCCGGATGAGATGATCGTCTCCCACCTCCAGGGCGCGGGCCAGCGCCTCCTGCCAGGTCTCGAGCGCCTCGCCGGTGCGGTCCTGACGGTAGCGGATGATCGCCAGCGTGTTCAGGACGCGGGCCCGAAGGGCACGGTTCCCGTTCTCGAGTCCGACCATCGCCTTCACCACCACCGACTCGGCGCGCTCCACTTCGCCGATCTTCACGAGTGAATAGGCCAGGCCCTGGAGCGCCGCGGCCCGCGCGTCACCGCTGATCCTTCCCGCCTCGCCGCGCGCCGCCAGCGCGGCATCGAAGTGGGCCACGGCGGCGGCGTGATCACCCGCCAGGCGGCAGGCCTCGCCGAGGAGCGCCGCGGCCATGGGCGGCCGCGCGCCGCGCGACGAGAGAAACATCCACGCGTCGCGTATCGCCCCCGGCATGCCGGCGCGCAGGAGCGTCTCGCCGTGGCGCCGCAGGAGGTCGGAGGTTTCCTTCAGGCTCTCGGCCGCGACGAAGTGCGCCAGCGCCTGGGCGTAGTCACCGCGCTGCGCGAAGGCGCGCCCGTAGCGGCGATCGAGCGCCCGGGTTCCTTCGTCTCCGCGCGCGGCGCGCAGCTTGCGCCGCAGGAAGTCGAGAAACAGCGGATCGTAAGCGTAATAGGCGCCGCGGCTCTCCAGGGCGGAGACGAACAGATGCCGGCTCACCAGCCCCGCGAGCAAGGCGCGCGCGTCGAGCCCCGGCAGGACCTCGGCGCAGATGTCCGGGTCGATGGTCGTCGGCGGGCAGGAGCCGAGCAGGAACTCGCGCATCTCGACCGACTCGGCCGCCAGGACCTCCTCGCTGAAGTAGTCGAAGATCTCCGATTCGGTGCGCGCGAACAGCTCCTCGGGCAGATCCACCACACTCGCGTCGAGGCGCGCCGTCTGCCGCAGGAGCTGGAGAGCCGTCACCCACCCTCGCGTGCGTGCGTGCAGCCTTTCGACCGCCTCCTGCGTCGCCTGGAGGCCGAAGGTGTCCCGAAGCAGAACGCCCGTCTCCTCGAGCGAGAACAGGAGGTCGTCGCCTTCGATCCGTGCGACGGCGTTCTCCGGCAGCGACTCGAGACCGAGGTCCGGGAGAGAACGGCCCGCCAGAACCAGATGGATGGCACCCGGCAGGCCGGCGATGAATCGCCGGAGCGCCCGCACGCAGGCTTCGGAACCGTCGAGATGCTGCACCCCGTCCAGCACCAGGACGAGGCTTCCGCTGAGCGACTCCTCCGCGTCGCCGACGAAGAGATCGGCCATGGCCTCCGCTTCCTGCGGCCGGCACCGCAACCTCTCCCACAGCCCCTGGCTGCGCTCGCCGAACTCGGGTGCGTGCTCCGTGATTCCCTGAACGAGGTAGCGGAAGAACACCGAGGGGTCCCGGTCCGACGGGTCGAGCGAGTACCAGACCGAGTCTTCCCCGGACTCACGAAGGAACTGCGCCAGAAGCTCCGTCTTACCGTGCCCCGGGCCCGCCAGGACGACCGTCATGCGCCTCTCGAGCCCGGCGCGCAGGCGCTCCATGAGCCGCGGTCGCCGCAGGTGCAGCTGACCGATCGCCTTCGGCAGGAGCTTGGCGGACAGCAACGTCGGAGAGCGAACCATGAACGCGGCCTCTTCTTCACGGCGCGGACGCGGCGCCGAACTCCCTTCGGCATTCCGGCCGACGCACGTACATACTTTCCCCAGAAGTATGAGGCCGAAGTTCCTCAAGCCCCATCGGGTGAATTCCTGAACGGGACCACGGAAAATAAGGGAGAAACCTCGGGCGAAACCCGTGTCCGGGGCCGTGTGGTACAGTCATCTCCATGTCGATCTTGGGTTTTCTCGGATACGATCCGGCCCGGGCGGGGGCGGCCCACGACTCGGCCGAGACCGAGACCGTCCGCAGGATCGTCGCCGCCCTGGAACGGCTCGAGCCCGAGCGCGCGCGCCACATCGCGATCTTCGCCTACATCCTCAGCCGCGTGGCGCGCGCCGACCTCATGATCAGCGAAGCCGAGACCCGGGCCATGGAGGGGATCGTCGAGCGGGAGGGAGGCCTCGCGCCGGAGCAGGCGATCCTGGTGGTCCAGATGGCCAAGACCCAGGCCATCCTGTTCGGAGGCACGGAGAACTACCTGGTGACCCGGGAGTTCAACAAGATCGCCAGCCGGGAGGAGAAGCTGGACCTGCTGCGCTGTCTGTTCGCGGTCGCGGCCTCTGACGATTCGGTCTCGGTCAAGGAGGACAACGAGATCCGCCGCATCTGCAACGAGCTCCGCCTGACACACGAGGAGTTCGTCGCGGTCCGATCGGAGTTTCGCGATCGCCTTTCGGTGCTCCGGAAGCCTCCGGAGGAAGGCGGCTGAAGACGGGTCAGTGCCGCCTGAATCGACGTTGGTGGCGGGCCCGTCCCCGCTCTTTCTTGAGCCGGAGGCGCTCGCGCACCGTGTCCTTGCCGGCGCGGTCCCGGCTGCCTGACGCGGTCGCCGCGGCCGGTCTGCCGCTATCCTCGACCTCCGCCCCCGCCGCGGCGGCGCGGGCCAGCATCTCTGTCTCGATATCGGAGAAGTCGCCCTCGACCGGCTTGTCCGCCTTCCGTTCGATGTGCCGCTCCCAGAACGGCCGCACTTTCAGGTGTTGGACGGCCTTGGGCAGCTTCGCGGCGAGCGTGATCACGTCGTTGGTCACGACGGTCACCTGGTGTCCCTGCTGCACGAGGGCTCGGGCTTCGACGATGATCCTCTCGTCCGCCCCATCCGGGCGGCGCCGCGAATAGACCACTTCGAGCAGCGGCCCCCGAAGCGCCTCCTGACGGGAGGGCAGGTCGTCCCCGTCGAACACGACGAGAAGAGGGTCCTTCCTGGCCAGCGCGAAACGCCGGAGCGCGTCGACCAGGCGTTCGCGCGCCTCTTCGCGGCGCTCGGTCAGCTGAAGACTCTTCAGCCGGGGAATCGCGAAGATGACGTTATGGCCATCCACGATCCAGAATCGGCTCATCGACGTTGCTCCGCCTCGCGCGATCGCCGGAACGGCGACCGGCGATGCTATGAGCCCGCCGGCAGGGTGTCAACGGCCCGGGCGCCGCACGGTCCAGCCCCGACGGTGCGGCGCGTGACCCCGGGACCCGACGGCCCGGGCGACCGGCGTGGATCGCATGGGCGTTCCGCCCGCGAATCCCTGCATGACCCGGCGCTCGATGGCGTGCCCGATCAGTCTCTCGATCCCCTTCACATGCGTCTGGTCCTCCGGCGATACGAGCGAGATGGCGTCGCCGGTGGCGCCGGCGCGAGCCGTGCGGCCGATGCGGTGGACGTAGTCCTCGGGGACGTTCGGCAGGTCGAAATTGACCACGTGGGCGATCCCGTCGACGTCGATGCCGCGTCCGGCGATGTCGGTGGCGACCATGACCCGAGCGTGCCCGCCGCGGAAGGATGCCAGGGCACGGGTGCGCTGGGACTGGCTCCGATTGCCGTGCAGCAGGGCCACGGAGTGACCTCGGCCCTCCAGGTCGCGGGCCAGTTTGTTGGCCCCGTGCTTGGTGCGTGTGAAGACGAGAGTCAGGCCGCGCGCCTCGGTCTCGAGCAGGTGGGCAAGCAAATCGCGCTTGCGGCCGGCACTGACGTCGAGCAGCGTCTGCCGCACGCCCGCGGCGGGCGCCGAGCGGCGCGGTGCGACCTCGACGTTCACCGGGTCGCGCAGGATCTCCCGCGCGAGCCGGCGGATCTCGTCGGGCATGGTGGCCGAGAACAGCAATGTCTGGCGCCGGGCCGGGGTCGCCGCGACGATGCGGCGCACGTCCTTGATGAATCCCATGTCGAGCATGCGGTCCGCCTCATCCAGGACCAGCACCTCGAGGCTCCGGTAGTCCACGCAGCCGCGCCCCATGAGGTCCAGGAGCCGCCCCGGTGTCGCCACCAGGATGTCGGTGCCGCGACGCAGCTTCGCGATCTGCGGCTCGAGGCCGACGCCCCCGTGGATGACTGCCGATGCGAGCCGCACGTGGCGGCCGTAGACGCGCAGTGAGTCGGCCACCTGAAGGGCCAGCTCGCGCGTGGGCGTCAGGATCAGAGCGCGCAGGCGTCCGCGCGTCCCCGCGCGCAGGCGATGCAGGATCGGCAGGACGAAGGCGGCCGTCTTGCCGGTGCCGGTCTGGGCGCATCCGATGAGATCGCGTCCGGCGAGAATGCCGGGGATGGCTCCCCGCTGGATCGGCGTGGGCGTCTCGTAGCCCTCTTCCGCGACGGCGGCCGCGATCTCGGGCGCCAGGTTCAATTCGCTGAATGACACGATGGTGGTTCTCCTTTTCGCCGGCCCCCTCGGGGCGCGGCGGTTTCGATGGCGGCCACACGGCCGCCGTCGTCGTGCGCACGTGAACCTTGGGAAACGTTGACGGTTCTAGCGGTTTAGGCTGGAACCCGCTTCTGAGCGGGTCGACTTCGGAAGGCGAAGACTGCCTGCTCGTGGTTCAGTAGCGCTGCCAGTGTAGGGGCAAGGCGCAGGAAAGTCCAGAACTATCTTCGAGGCGGGCCCGGCTTGCCGCCCCGATATCCGCAACATATATATGCGCCGGGGGGATCGCATGGACAGAAAGGCCGTGACTCCGATCACAGTTCTCGCCGTCGTTTGCCTCGGCGCGGCTCTGTCGGCCGTCTTCCTCTGGATTGATCGGGCGAAGCTGGTGCGCACGAACGGCGACCTCGACTCGCGCGTGCAGGAGCTGCAGAAGGAGCTCGAGTCGGTCAAGGCGGCCGAGCAGGCGATGCGCGCGGAGATGAGCCAGAGAGTGGAGCAGGCCACGCAGCGGACGGAGCAGGTCGCCCAGCAGGCGCAGCAGGCCGCCCGGCTGCGGCAGGAGGTCGAAGCGATCAGGAACCCGCCCGAGGACCGGCCGACCTGCATCGATTCGGACGCGAAGTACGGCGCCGATGCGATCTACATCCGGGGCTCCGTACGGGCGGGCAACGTCCAGGTGAGCGATCACTGCCGGCTCGGCCAGCTGGTCGAGTTCTCCTGCATCGAGAATCCGGTCCGCAGCGGACGCTTCCTCGTCGACTCCAGGATCATGAACTGCCCGGCCGGCTCGCGCTGCGTCGACGGGGAGTGCCTGCGCTGATCGGCGCCTCCCGATCAGTGTGACGCGGGGGCGGCCGGAGCGGCCCGCAGCTCCGCTTGGGCGCGCGCGACCCCTCCCTTGATGACGTAGCGGATCAGGCGGAGATTCCTGATGTCCTCCGTCGGATCGGCGCCGACGACCAGAAGATCGGCGCGCTTCCCCTTCTCGACGGTGCCGGTCTCCTCGAGCCTTCGCATCGCCATGGCGCCTCCGCGCGTCGAGGCCACCAGCACCTGCATCGGCGTCATGCCGGCCGCCTGCATCGCCTCCATCTCGGCGTACACGGAGGCGCCGTGCAGGGTGAGGGGATTGCCGGCGTCCGTCCCCATGGCGATGGTGATGCCGGCGTCGCGCACAGCCTTCAGATTCGCGCTCATCGTCCTGGCCATGGCCGCGAAGCGTTCACGGCGGCTCACGTCCTCCTTGGGATCGTCCGCCTTCACGGAGAGATCCGCCGACTCCGCCACGCGGGCCAGCGTGTCGGCGTCGACGCAGCCGTTCGGGTCGTCGACCGGGGGGGCCTTCTTCTCCAGCGCCGCCTGGCGCATGCGCCTATAGCCGTCCACGACGGTCAGCGTCGGGCAATAGATCGTCGGGTTCTCCTTCGCGAGGCGTAGGAACTCCGGGTCCACGGGGAGATCCCAGACGCTGTGCACCAGGAGGGAGGCGCCGGCGCGCAGGGCGGCCGTGGCCTCCTTCAGTCCCGTGGCATGCACGATGAGCGGGATCTTCCTGGCGCGCGCCTCGTCGCCCGCCGCCAGCACCGCCTTGGCCATGTCGTCGAAGTTTCTCTCGGCCACCGGGATGAACCAGACCTTGACCGCGTCGGCGCCGTGCGACGCGAGGTAACGGACGCCGGCGCGCCCGTCCTGCTCGGTGCCGAGGTAGATGAACTGCCTCTCGGCCGGCAGGTTCAGCCAGAAATCGAGAGTGGACAGAAGCGGTCCCGCCGAAGCAACACGCGGCGCGAGCGGGTCCGCCTCGGCGCGCGATCTCAGATCCCAGGTCCAGGGATAGCCGCCGACGTCGAAGACCGACGTCACCCCCGAGCAGAGATAGGCGCGCAGGAAGCGCTCCGGATGCGCCCGCAGGCCGGCCTGCACCTCCTCGTAGGGATATCGATCGCGCACGTCGATCGAATCGGGCCGGCCGTCGGCCCAGCCGGTCTGCGAGAAGTGCACGTGCGCGTCCACGATCCCCGGCGTGATCCACGAGCCCTTCAGATCGAGCGCCCCGACGCCCTGGGGAGGAGGGCACTGCGCGCGCGTTCCGGCGCAGTCGATCCTGCCGCCCCGCACGATCACGACGGAGTCGGCGACGGGAGGGGAGCCGGTGCCGTCGACGAGAGTCGCGCCGAGAAGCGCCCGCGGCGGCGGAGGCGTTCCCGGCGTGGCCGGGAAGGCGGTGCTGACGGCGATCTTCCAGCCGCCGCCGGCGTTCCCCGCGCCGGTGTTGACGAAGAATCGCTCGGAGATCCCTGATTCCTCGCGCGCCCCGTAGCGCACGCGATAGCGGTAGGTTCCGTACACCAGGCCCGGGCGGATCGGCACCAGCTGAAGGTCGATCCCCTCGAACAGGTCGGGCCATTCGTCCCCGGCCTCCTTCTCCATGGAGTCATACCCGAGCTGCGGCCCCTCGAGCCCGGTGCGAACCAGGGTGTCGGCGTGCAGATAACACGCCAGATAGGTCTGCCGATCACGATGGCGGATG
This sequence comes from Candidatus Polarisedimenticolia bacterium, assembly GCA_035260145.1. GTDB lineage: Bacteria > Acidobacteriota > Polarisedimenticolia > Gp22-AA2 > Gp22-AA2 > Gp22-AA3. The sequence continues at coordinate 10,366 of DATFVU010000149.1, forward strand.
GCGTCGAGGTTCTTTTCGAACAGGACGCGCGCGGCTCGGACATCGGCGGCCGCGGCGTCGGGCGCCCGGGTCCCCTCGGCGGCGACGGCCGCAGATCCCCCGACGATCGCGGTGAGCGGCAGGAGCAGGGCCACGGCGCACCATCGCACAAGTCTCATGTCGAGAAGCCTCCCGGACCCGAAGTCTATCAGGTCCCGTCATCATAGAGCGCCCCACGTCCGTTGACGCAAATGGGCCGAATGCGGATATCATTCATCCCTCCGGTCCCGGAATCCCCGTCCGGCTCAAGGTCCAAACACGAATGCGCCTGAGTGTCGTTACCGCCTCTGTCGCGCGGGTCGCCGCCATGGCACTCGTGGTCGCCGCGGCCGCCGCGACGCCGGCCGCGCCGGCGCCCGGAGACCCGCCGGTCGCCCGCGCCGCGCGCTGCGACGCGGCGGTCCGCATCGATGGCCTGCTCGACGAGCGCTGCTGGCAGGAGGCCGAGCCGGTTTCGGTATTCGTCCAGCGCCTTCCGGCGGAAGGGGCGCCGGCCACGCAGCCGACCGAGGTGCGGATCCTGTTCGACGCGGAGAATCTCTACATCGGGGCCGAGCTGAAGGATTCCGAGCCCGGGCGCATCATCGCCCGCGAGATGAAGGAGGACGGCGAGCTGCCGAACGACGATCTGTTCGGCGTCCTTCTCGACACCTTCCACGATCGGCGCAACGCGTTCTATTTCGAGGCCAATCCGAACGGCGCGCGCGGCGACGCCCTGATCTACGACGAGGGGCGCGTGCAGTCGTTCGACTGGGACGGCGTCTGGGAAGTGCAAAGCCGCGTCACGGAGCGCGGCTGGACGGTGGAGATGCAGATCCCGTTCAAGACCCTGCACTTCGATCCCGGCCAGACGAATCCCTGGGGGCTGCAGGTGTGGCGCTACATCAGGCGCAACACGGAGGACGTCTTCTGGGGGCCCGTGCCGCGCAACGAAGACGTCTTCCGGGTGTCGCGGGCGGGGACCCTGGTCGGGCTGGAGGGGATCCGGCAGGGAAAGAGTCTGGCGGTCAAGCCGTACGCCCTGGGGGAGGCCGAAAAGAACCCGGGCCTGGGCGCGCCGGACACGGAGAACGACGGCGAGGTCGGTCTGGACGCGCGCTACGACCTGACTCCGAATCTCGCCGCCGTCCTGACGATCAACACCGACTTCGCCGAGACCGAAGTGGACGATCAGCAGGTCAACACCACGCGCTTCCCGTTGTTTTTTCCCGAGAAGCGCGAGTTCTTCCTGGAATCGACCGGCTTCTTCGACTTCGGCTACAACCGCACCGGACCGGGGGCGCCGCCGGGACTCCTGCCGTTCTTCAGCCGCCGCATCGGCCTTTCACCCGCCAACCTGCCGGTTCCCATCCTCGGAGGGGCCAAGGTCGCGGGGCGCATGGGGCGCTCGAACCTGGGCTTCCTGACCATCTTCGCGGACGAATTCGAAGGACAGCCCCGCACCAACTTCACCGTCCTGCGGCTCAGCCGCGATTTCCTGGAGCGCTCCAATTTCGGGATGATCGCGATCGGCAAGGAGCCGGACGGCCCGGACGAGCCGGTGGATCCGGCCGACCCTTCCGCCGGGGTGCACTCCAACCGCACGTACGGCGTCGATCTCAACTACTCGATCCTGCAGAACTTCAAGTTCGGCGGCTCCCTCCTGGCGACCCGCACGCCCGGCCTCGAGACCAACCAGGGGGCCACCCACGCCTACGCCAACTGGAGCAACGACACCTGGGATCTGCAGTTCACCCGCCGCGATATCGGCGCCGGGTTCAATCCGGAGGTCGGATTCGTGCAGCGCACCGGGATCGAGGAGACGGAGGGGTTCCTCGGCTGGTCCTGGCGTTCCGACGCGGCGCCCGTCCGCAAGATCGAACCGCACACGCGGCAGATCTATACGGCGTCGCAGGACCATCGGATGGCCACGCGCTTCCAGCATTATTCCGTGTCGCTGGAGCTCCACGACGGCTCCGTGATCGAGCTGGGATACAACCCGACTTTCGACAGCCTTCAAGAAACGTTCACTCTGGACGAGGGGGATCCGGCCGACCCGGCCGACGACGTCGAGGTCCGGCCGGGCGCCTATCACCCGGCCTACTGGATCTTCCGCTACGAGGGGGACGCCAGCCGCATCCTCTCGGCCTCGCTGGCGGCCGAGGCGGGGGACTTCT
>DATFVU010000150.1:0-2752 GCA_035260145.1 Candidatus Polarisedimenticolia bacterium
ATCCGGGACGAGATCCGCGACCTGTATGGGGAGATCCCCCGGCCCGCGGAGAATCTCCTTGCTCTCGCCGAGGTTCGCCTCATGGCCGATCGCCTGCAGATCCGCGCCATCGACCACACGGCCGGGCGGGTGCAGCTCCGCTTCGCGGGAGACGCCCCGGTCGACCCGCAGACGGTCGTGCGTCTGGCCTCGAGCCGGAAGGGACTGAGCCTGCAGCCGTCCGGCGCGCTCCGTCTCCAGCTGGACGAGATCGGCGGCCCGGCGGGAGCGGACCGACCGGCCGGTGACCCATGGCGCATCACGGCCGTTCTGGACCTCTTGAAGTCGATCCGGGCGGGTGCTACCATGCCCGCCGCTTCGCAGCCAACCGCCGTCGGGCCATCCACAGAGGACAGGTGAGGAATCAGGCGCGCCAGCAAGAGGATCGCGGACAGGTGTGCGGGACGGTGATCAGGGCGCGTGACCGAGGGCTCCTTGAAGGGGCGGCCGCCTCGGCGCTTCTGGCGCTTATCCTTCTGGCTTGCTCCGGCTCGCAGCCGACCTCGTCCCAGGGGTCCGAATCGCCCGGTCCGGGCGGGTCGCGCGAACAGTCGATGCTCGATGCCCAGGTGGTCGCCACCGTCGGGGGGGATCCGATATCGCTGAAGGAGTTCGGGCGCTATCTGTCGGACAACGCCGGCGACGACGAAGAAAGCGAGGCCGAGCAGGCCAACGCCATCAAGAGCCGCCTCCTCGACCAGATGATCGAGGAGCGGATCCTGCTGCGCGCCTCCCAGGGGCTCGGAGTCACCGTCTCGGAGTCGGAGATCAACGATTACCTGAACCAGATCGGCGTCAGCGAGGGCGAGGCCGAGGTCGCCGGGGGAGAGGGCAAGGACGCCTTCCGGGAGAAGGTGCGCCAGAGTCTCGTCCTGCAGAAGGTGAAGGACAAGGCGGTCCTGAGCAAAGTGGAGGTGACCCCGGGAGAGGTGGATGACTATCTCAAGAAGCAGCCGGACACCACCCGGATTCCGCGCTCGGTTGTCTTACGCCAGATCCTGATCGATGATAAGAGCCAGGCCGAGAGGCTTTCGACGCAGCTCTCCAAGGACGCCGGCCGCTTCGAGGCCCTGGCGCGGGAGAGCTCGGTGGCGCCGGACAAGGGGCAGGCGCGGGCCTTCAGCGAAGATGAACTGCCGGGCGAGATCAAGGACGCTGTCTTCAAGCTGGCGCCCGGGGAGGTCAGCCCGGTTCTCGAGTATGCGGGAACCTTCCTGATCGTCCAGCTCGTCCGCAAGATGGACGCGCAGGACGCCGACATGCGCGACGTGAAGCGCCGGGTCCAGGTCGACCTGTTCCGGAAAAAGGGGGAGCAGGCGCTCGAGCGCTACATCGCCGATCTGAAGAAGGACACCGAAATCCATGTCAACCGCGCCATCCTCCCTTTTGAATACGCGGGCGACTATCGAAATTAGACGTCACGCCGCGCGCGCCGTCCTCCCGGCCGTTCTGTCGTGGACGATCCTCTCGGCACCCGCCGAGGGAGCCATCATCGAAGAGATCGTCGCCAAGGCGAATAACCGGATCATCAGCAAGAGCGAGTTCGAAGAGCGCGGCACCTACATCCTCAGGCAGATCTATCAGCAGTACTCCGGCCCCGATCTCGATTCGCGGCTGAAGGAAGCGCACGAGACGATGCTGGCGAACATGATCACCGAGCTGCTCCTGGTGGAGCGGGCGCAGAGCCTCCTGGACCTCGACAAGGTTCGCAAGAACCTTCTGGACGATTTCCGCAAGCAGCAGAACATCCCCAACGATGAGGAGCTGGACAAGCTGCTCAAGGAACAGGGGATGAGCCGGAAGGATCTGGAGGAGCAGCTGATCCGGCTGGCGGTGCCGCAGGAGATCATCAACTACGAGGTGCGGCGGAAGATCAGCGTCAGCGACGCCGAGGTCAAGGAGTACTACGATCAGCACGAGAAGGAGTGGGAGACCGCGCCCACCGTCACGTTCAACGAGATCGTGCTGTTCTACGAGGCCGCGAACCGCCCCGAAGTGGAGTCGCGCGCCCTCGGGATCGTGCGCGAGGCGCGCGGCGGGACCGACTTTGGCGAGCTGGTGCAGAAGTACTCCGAGGCCGGTAGCAAGGAGACCGGCGGGTTCATGGGACCGCTCAGCGCGGGCGACCTGCACCCTTCGATCGCGAACGCCGCGTTCGCCCTCGAAACGGGCGCCGTGAGCAACCCGATCGACACGGGCCGCTCGATCCACATCGTGCGCATCGTTGGGAGGACGGACCGCGTCGTCCAGACGATCGACCAGGTGAAAGACGCGATCGTCAAGTCGGTGCGCGAGGCGAAATTCCGCCCGCGCTACGAGAGGTATATCAAGAAGCTGTGGAAGGAGAGCGAGATCGAGATCCAGCCGAAGTACGAGCAGTTTCTCGTCTGGTCTCCCCTCAAGCCGCCGAAGGGAAGCGAAGAGGCGCTCCCGCCTGGAGCGCCTGGAGCGGCTCCGGAGGTCGGAGGCCCCGCGGCCGAGGGGGCGGTCTTGCCGGCCCCCGGATCGCCCGGAGGATCGGGTGAAGGCGAGCCGAAGAAGCCCCCTCCTCCGCCGGTGCCGCACGACACACCGGGCCCCGGGCCCGGCGGGGCGGCGTGAAAAAAATTGGATGTTGTCGGCGGGTTCGCACCTATGCTAGGATTCAAAACAGGTAAACGTCCCCAGATATTTACCAGCCGGAACGATGTTCGATTCTGGTGCGAGGTCTGTT
>DATFVU010000151.1:0-3564 GCA_035260145.1 Candidatus Polarisedimenticolia bacterium
GCGCGATCCCTTCGACCACGCGGGCCCGCTCCCCAGGATCACCGCCGCCGCGACAATTCCCAACGGCACCGCCCAAGCTCTTCGACTCACTCGCATTGGCCCCCCTCCGCCGTGTCAGCGAGACGCACCAGCCGCGTCCGATTGCCTATATGTAATTAGGACTATCGCGCATATGAAACGATGTGTGAATCTAAGATCTTCAACTCTCATGTCAACGCTAATTTTCGTAATCTTGACTGCGATTTATCACAAACATATATTTCGATTTCGGTTGAGGAATATGCCTGCGGGCGCGATGGACGCGACGGGGTCACTTGCGCACAAATGGTGGGTCCGACCGACATCCGGATGCCCTGCCAGCCGATGCCCGCGGCCGTCGCCCGGCGGCCGAGACGCCGGAGGGGATGGGCGGCCGCCAACCCCTGCGTTTCCTCGCCGCGTTCGGTGACGCTTCCAGGAAAATTCTGAGGGAAGACGACCTCGATACCGTCTGCCGTCTGTTTCTGGAGGCGGTACGCCAGCACTCCGGCTACGGGCGGGCCTTCCTGTCGCTGTGGGACGAGCTGGGTCGCGACGCCCGGTTCTTCTTCACCGGCTTCAGCGACGAGGAGATCGACACCTTCCACCGCCACAAGCCGGGTCCGATGCAGCTCGACGCAGTCATCCAGGAGAAGTTCCGCATCGGTCATTCCTACCTGGCGCCGGCCGCCGATTTCGGAGGGTTCGACAATCGTCCGGGGGCCGTCCGGGACCTGTTGTTCCTGCCGCTGCCGGGCACCGGAACGTCGCATGTCGGAGCCGCCGTGCTGTTCGATCCCATAACCGACGCGCGGCCGACTCCCGAGGACCTGGCTCCGCTCGAGCTGTTCGCGGGACAGCTGGCCCACGCCGTGCAGAAGCGGCTGCTGGATCAGAAGATCAAGGCGATGCAGGCGCGCCTGCTCGCGGTCCAGGCCCAGTTGATGCAGGCCGAGAAGATGTCGGCGATCGGCCTTCTGATCTCGGGAGTGACCCACGAGCTCAACAACCCGCTGAGCGGCATCATGGGGTTCGCCCAGCTCCTGCTGCAGAATGAGCTCAACCCCAAGGTCCGCAAGAATCTCGAGCGTATCTACAACGAGGCGGTGCGCTCACAGAAGATCGTCCAGAACCTGTTGTCGTTCGCGCGCCGCCACAAGCCCGAGAAGACCTACCAGAACCTGAACGAGGTCATCGACGGCGTTCTCGAGCTGCGGTCCTACCAGCTGAAGGTCGACAACGTCGAGGTGGTGCGGCGGTACGACACGCGCCTGCCGAAGACGATGCTGGACTTTCATCAGTTGCAACAGGTGATTCTGAACGTGGTGAACAACGCGCACCACGCGATGATGGAGGTCGCCGATCGGCCGCGGCGACTGGTGGTCACGACCGAGCGGCGCGGACCGATGCTGCGCGCCAGCTTCGCCGACAGCGGCACCGGCATCGCGAGCGACCGTCTCGAGTCGATCTTCGACCCCTTCTTCACGACCAAGAAGGGAGGCAAGGGGACCGGCCTCGGCCTGAGCGTATCCCGCGCCATCGTCAAGGATCATCAGGGAACGATGAGCGCCGAGAGCACCGTCGGCGAGGGGACCGGCCTGCACATCGATCTTCCGCTCCTCGCGGACGACGGAGCCGGGGCGCAGCCCGGCTCCGAAGGGGACAAGGCCGCCCGGCCGCAGACACCGCTGCGTCTCCTGGTCGTGGACGACGAGCAGATTCTGGTCGAGCTTCTCGCCGAGTTCCTGAAGACGGTGGGGCACAAGGTGGACGTCGCGCGCAACGGTCAGAAGGCGCTCGAGCTGGCGACCGCGAACGATTACGACGCCATCCTGACGGATCTCAAGATGCCGGGCCTCGACGGGCAGGGGCTGTACGAGCGACTGTGCGCGATCAAGCCGCACATGGCCCGGCGATTCATCTTCTCGACCGGCGATCTCGCGAACCCCCGCACGCAGTCCTTCTTTCAGATCGCCGGCTGTCCCTATCTCAGCAAGCCGTTCAAGCTCGAGGCGGTCCTCAAGCTGCTGGAGCCGATCGTCCGGGCCGCGCGCGCCGCCTAGGAGACCGCGGTCGATCCGGACCGTCGTCGCCCCCGTCTCCCTCCATCGACGTTGACAGGCGCCCGGCCACACCGTACCTTAGGGGCTCCGTCATGAGCGCCCCCCGGAGTGTCCCCCCGATCCGCCGCCCTTCGGCGATCGCCCTCGCCGCGCTCGTCCTCGCGCTCGGCGCGCCGGCCCGTGGCCGCGCCGATGAGCCGGGCGCGCCTCGGGTTGGTTCTCCGGAGTCCCGGCCTCCCTCGGTCGCGGATCTGATCAAGCAGGGGAACGAGGCGCGGCGGGCGGGACAGATGCGAGAGGCGATCGCGTCGTTCCGCAGGGCGCGCGACCTGGCGCCGCAGACCTACGAGATCCGCGCGCTCCTGGCGGACACGCTGCGACGGACGGGGGAGCAGGACCGGGCGCTGTCCGAGTACGAGGCGGCGCGGCGCATCGATCCGACGCGCCCCGAGGGCTACAGCGGCCCGGCTCTGATCGCGAGGCAGCGCTACGATTTCGAGCGCGCGGCCGGGCTGCTGCAGGAGGGGCTCGCGAACGTCGCCGACGGCTCGAAGCCCGAGCTGCAGCTCGTCCTGGCGGAGACGAGGCGGCGGCAGGGACGCCTGGAGGAAGCGGAGCGTCTGTTCCGAACGATTCAGGGCGCGCGTCCCGGGGAGGCGCCCGCGCAGGCGGGGCTGGCCAAGGTGGCGGAGGATCGCGGCGATCTGCCGGCCGCGATCCGGAGCTGGGACGCCTACCTCGAGATCAAGCCGGACGACGACGCGGCCGCTCTGCGGCGCCAGGAGTTGCGCGAGCTGCGGGCGTCGATCGAGGCGCTGCGCGAGACCGCGGCGCGCGCCGGCGACGCGCGCGTCCTCACCGAGCTGGGGCGTCTCCAGTGGGTGGCGGGGGACGCGACGGCAGCGGTCGAGTCGTATCGCCGGGCGCTGCGCGGCGCCGACCGCGCCGAGGCCCGCCGGGGCCTGGCGCTCGCGCTGCGCGACTCGGGAGGCGAAGCGGCCGCGGAGTCGGCCCGCGAGTTCAGGCGAATTCTCAAGAAGGAGCCGGGCGACGGCCTGGCGCTTTACAACCTGGTGGCCATCGCCGCCGCGGGTCCGTCCGGCGAAGAGGAGGGCGCCTGGCGCGCGGCGGTGTCGGCCCGGCCCGACGACCTGTTCGCCCTGCGCGGGTACGTGCAGTGTCTCGATCGCCAGGAGCCCGCGGCGCGAAAGCGCCTGATCGAGCGGGCCCTGGCGGACGTGCGCGAGGCGGCGTCGCCCGCGCTGCTGCGGCGGCGGGCGCTTCTCCTGGCGACCGCGGGCCGCTCACCGGAGGCGGCCGAGGCGCTCGATCGGCTGCTCCTCCAGGATCCGACCGATCCGTGGAGCCTCGGAGTCGCCAACGAGATCCTGTTCCTGGATCCGGGCATTCTCACGCTCGTGGCGGAACGGGAGCGCGGCTCACCCGTCCCCGCGTCGACGGAGCGCGAGGTGCTGAGAGCGCG
>DATFVU010000152.1:0-14451 GCA_035260145.1 Candidatus Polarisedimenticolia bacterium
ACCGACGGGCCTTCTGAGACCCTCCGGCCCAGGCCCCGCCGCGCGTCTTACAGCGAGGTGGGCGGCCGGAGGGCGAGGAGAAGGGAGGGCTCGCGCACAGCGAGCCCGGACCCGTGCCCGGAGGGCGCGGGGTGCCGTGCCGTCCTTGACAGCCCGCGCGCCGCCGGGGAGAATGACCCGCCCGAACGTACAATCCCGTCTCACCAGGAGGAACCGCGTGGCCCGTTCGCCGTCTTCGCCCGACCCCGCGGGGGACTATCCGAAGATCGTCACGCCCCTCCCCGGCCCTCGCGCCAAAGAGTGCATCGCCAGGGACGCCCGGACCGTGTCGCAGAACCTGAGCAAGGACGTCCCCCTTGTGGTGGCGCGCGCCCAGGGCATGGTCGTGGAGGACGTGGACGGCAACCGCTTCCTCGATTTCGCCGCGGGGATCTCGACCGTCTCGACCGGCCACTGTCATCCCGAGGTCGTCAAGGCGATCCAGGAACAGGCCGCGAAGCTGATCCACATCTGCTACACGGACTTCTACTACCCGGTGTACATCGATCTATGCGAGACGCTGGCGCGCCTCGCGCCGATCACGGGTGAGAAGCGGGTCTTCCTGACCAACTCCGGCGCCGAGGCGGTGGAGACGGCCATCAAGCTGGCGCGCCTGCGAACCGGACGGCAGAAAGTCATCGGATTCTTCGGCGCCTTCCATGGCCGCACGTACGGCGCCATGACCCTCACGGCGAGCAAGCCGGTGCAGAGGAAGGGGTACGGCCCGTTCGTTCCCGAGATCCTGCACACTCATTACGCCTACTGCTACCGCTGCCCGGTCAACCGGGATCCCGCGTCCTGCTCGGTCGAGTGTCTGGAGCTTTTGACCGAGTCGTACTTCCATCACTCCGTCGACCCGGAGGAGGTGGCGGCGGTCATCGTCGAGCCGGTCCAGGGGGAAGGCGGCTTCATCCCGCCGCACAAGGATTTCCTGCCGCGCCTTCAGGAGATATGCCGGGCGAACGGCATCCTCCTGATCGCCGACGAGGTGCAGAGCGGCATGGGGCGGACCGGGAAGCTGTTCGCCTTCGAGCACTACGGCATCGACCCCGACATGATCATCCTGGCCAAGGGGATCGCGTCGGGGATGCCGCTGGCCGCCGTCATCGCCCGCGACGACGTCATGAAGTGGAACGACGGCGGACACGGCTCGACGTTCGGCGGCAACCCGATCTCCTGCGCCTCGGCCATCGCGACGCTCCGCCTCCTCCAGGACGGCCTGATCGAGAACGCGGGGCGCGTCGGCTCCCACCTCATCGGCCGGCTCAGGGAGCTCCAGTCGAAGCATCGCCTCATCGGGGATGTCCGCGGCCTCGGGCTGATGGTCGGGATCGAGATCGTCTCCGACCGGGCGCTTCGCACTCCCGCGCCGCGCGAGCGCCACGCGGTGATCGTGAAGGCGTTCGAGCGCGGACTCCTCACCCTGCCGTGCGGGGCCTCCACGATCCGGCTATCCCCCCCGCTGATCACGAGCGAGTCGGACGCCGACAAGGCGGTGGCCATCCTCGACGCCGCCCTGGCCGCCGCGGAATAGACGGGCGCGCTCTCCCGTCCTCCGACCGGCCGCCCCGGCGCCGGCTCAGGCCGCTTTCAGATAGGTGTCGATTTTCTGCAGGGAGTCGCCGAGCTTGGGCTGAAGATCGCGCAGGCGGTCCAGGAGCGTCTTGCGGAAGAACAGGTACCGTTTCTCCGAAGCCTCCGAGGGGCGCGCCAGGCGCTCGAAGTAGGCCTCCAGGAGGTTCTGGTACAGGTCCATCGCCGCCCAGATCCTGTTGTAGGAGGAGAGAATCGGGTGGATGAGCTCGACCTCCATGTTCTCCAGAAGCGACGAGTTGACCGAGACCTTCCAGGCCGACACCTCGAACAGGGGAAAGGGCAGATTCCCCTTCGGGAGCTCCTCGAGAGCTGCCGTCAGCGAGGTGGTGTTCCTCTTGAGCTCCCTCTCGATGAACTCCAGGAACTTACGGCGCTGCTCCTTGGCCTTGCGACGCTCGCTGAAATGACTCATGACGCTGGTGATCACCAACCCGAAGACCAGGGTCAGGAGGACGCCGGCGAGCATGTTCGAGACGAAGTTCACCCAGAAGTCGTAGTCGTTGAACATGGTGCTCAGCATGGAGGACATCGCTAGGACAAAAATATTCCCGGCGGGCGGGAAAGCAAGGGTCAATGGGCGGCTTTCGGGTGGAGGCGGCGATCGGAATCGAACCGATGCATCGAGGTTTTGCAGACCTCTGCCTTACCGCTTGGCTACGCCGCCGGCCCGAAAAGCATGTATGGTGCGTGGGGCGAAAATTCTACCGGGCGGACAGGGGACTGTCAATCGCGAGCTGAATGGAGCGGGCCGGCCCCCTTCCGGGGGCCGGCCCACGGGATGGAGCGGGAAACGGGAGTCGAACCCGCGACTTCAACCTTGGCAAGGTTGCACTCTACCACTGAGTTATTCCCGCCCGCGGCCGGGATGGCCGGTCGCGGGACGATCCTACCGGGCGGTTCCGGGGAGTGTCAAGAAGAAGGGGGACGCCACCTAGCCGACTTCGAAGGCGTCGCGGATGAGCCGCACGCGGGCCGGTCGCCCCGCCGACTCGAGGATCTCCACCACGTCGAACCGGCAGGCGCGGTCGGCCGCCCCCAGGCCCGCCAGGTAGTGCGAGGCCGCGACCGCGATGCGGGCGCGCTTGCGGCCGTCCACCGCTTCGCAGGGGCGCCCGAACAAGAGCGACGATCGCGTCTTCACCTCCACGAACACCAGCATGTCGCCATCCTCGGCGATGAAGTCGATCTCCGCGGTCCGCGTCCGGTAGCGGCGCTCCAGGATCCTGTAGCCGGCGGACACCAGGTGGCGCTCGGCCGCCTCCTCGCCGCGCCGCCCGAGGCGGATGTGACGGCCGGGGGTCCTTACGTACGGCTCCCGCTTCTCGGCCAGACCAAATGGGGAGGCGCTCATGGCTCGTCTCGCCGTTACTTGCGCTTCCAGCGCACGCCCTGCGGGGTGTCCTCGAGGATGATGCCCCGCCGCAGCAGGTCGTCGCGGATCCGATCGGCGGCCGCAAAGTCCTTTTGGGTGCGCGCCTTCGCCCGGCTGGCAATGAGCGCCTCGATCTCCGCATCGAGGGCGGCGCGCTGGCCGGGGCGGATCCCGAAGATCGTCTCGAAGGCGCTCATCACCTCGCGTGTCGCCTCCAGGTCCTTCCTGCCGAATGCTCCCGCGTCGACGGCGGAGTGCGTCTCGCGGACGAAATCGAACAGGTGCCCCAGGGCCCCTGCGGTGTTCAGATCGGCGTCGAGCGCATCGGTGATGCCCCGGAGCGCCTCCCGCGCCCTCGCCACGAGCTCGCCCCCATCGCGCGTCAGACCGGACTCCACGGCCTCGAGCCGCAGGGCCAGGTCGTCCAGCCGCCCGAGGGCCGCGGCGGCCTGGTTGAGCCCCTCGAACGTGAAATTGAGCGGCTTGCGGTAGTGCACCGACGAGAGCATGTAGCGAATCGCCCTCAGGTCGTGCCCGCGCGCCACCAGGTCGCGGAGCGTGAAGAAATTGCCCTTGGACTTCGACATCTTCTCGCCGTCCACGATCAGGTGGGCGGCGTGCATCCAGTAACGGACGAACGGCTTGCCGGTCGCCGCCTCGCTCTGGGCGATCTCGTTTTCATGGTGGGGAAAGATGTTGTCCACCCCGCCGGTGTGGATGTCGAAGGTCTCCCCCAGCAGCTCCATCGACATGGCCGAGCACTCGATGTGCCAGCCGGGCCGGCCGCGCCCGATCTCCGTGTCCCAGGACGGCTCGTCGTCCCTGGCGGCCTTCCAGACGGCGAAGTCCCGTGGATTGTCCTTCTCGTACTCGTCCGAGTCGATGCGCGCCTGCCCCGCTGCCGCCTCGGGATTCACCATGGACAGCCGTCCGTAGGCGGGGAAGGTGGAAATCCGGAAGTACAGCGACCCGCGGCTCTCGTAGACGTGCCCCTTGTCCTGGAGCCTCTTGATCACGCGCGCCATCTGCGGGATGTACGCGGTGGCGCGCGGGTAATGCTCGGCCTTCTCCATGCCCAGCGCCGCGACGTCCTCGAAGAACGCGTCGATGTAGGTGCGCGTGTAGTCCGCCAGCGTCTGGCCGGATGCGCGCGCGTTTGCGATCGTCTTGTCGTCCACGTCGGTGAGATTCATGACCTGGACGACCTGGAAGCCCCGATGGCGCAGGTAGCGGCGGAGCAGATCCTCCCAGACGTAAGTCCGGAAATTGCCGATGTGGGCGTAGTCGTAGACCGTCGGGCCACACGTATAGAGACGGACCTCCCGCCCGCGGAGAGGCACGAACTCCTCGTCCTGCCTGGACAGCGTGTTGTAGAAGTGAAGCGCCATGGACCTCAGCGGCGGGTGCACGCCGGCCGCCGAGTCTAACCCGGCGCCCCCGGGCTGTCAACGAACGGAGGCGGTGACCCCTCGACGCGGGCCTTGATCGCGAATCTGCGCGCGATTAGAACTCGAACTGGAATCCGATCTGGAAGCGGCGGCCGAAGTCGCGCTCGGAATCGACCTGCAGCGCCCCGCCGCGGTCCGGAGCGGACGGCTCGTAGGAGAAGATTCGCAGGTGGTCCTGGTTCAGGACGTTCTCGATGTCCAGGAACAGCCTCGAGTTCATCTTCCCGATGACGAACGCCTTGTCGGCGTGCAGATTGATGTTCAGTATCGCGTCGTTCCGCTGGTCGTTCCGGCGCGTCATCTGGAAATCCCGGCGGTGGGTTTGCGCGTCGGGCGCATCGGGCACGTAGCCGTACAGGAAGCGGAATTGCGGGAAGTCGAAGTTGTCCAGCGCGAGGAAATTGCTGATGACGGAATAGGGCAGACCGGAGCTCCAGGACGCCGTCCCCCCGACCTGCCAGTCGCGCGGCAGGTAGGTGATCGCGCTGAACTTGATGACGTGTCTCTGGTCATCGGTCTGATACCCGTAGGTCTGGCCGACCGTGGCCGGGTCGTCGCCGAGAGCGGAATAGAAGGTGTCCGCGAACCCCACGTTGCGCGAGTAGGTGTAGGAACCGTCCATCTGCCACTTGCGGCTGAGGCGCTTGGTGACCTGGAACTCGACCCCGTTGTAATGGGACGAATTGATGTTGGCCAGGTGGAAGATCTGATTGAAGAAGAAATTGTGGATGTACAGATCGGGCCGCCCGTCGTTGATGCGCGACGACTGGGTGCCGCCGCCGGCGCCGCCCGACGTCAGCAGCCGGCCGATCACGTCGAGAGGAACCGTGGGGTCGTCATCATAGTAGCGCAGGCTGTGGTTGACGTCCCGATCCTGCAGCTGGTCCCGGTACTTCTTGTTGATGTAGGTGATCTTCAGCGAGATCTCGGGGGCCAGCTCGCGCTCGAAGCCGACGGTCAGCTCGTCCGAGAACGGCGTCTGCAGCCCGCGATCGACCTGCGTCGCGCTGGGCGGGGCCTTGGCGATGGGGTTGCCGATGCCGTTGTTCGGCACTCCCGAGCCCGTGACGCCGTTGGCGTCGCGCTGATAGTAGCGGAAAATCGTGTCGGGCCCCTCCTCCGGGACGACGGTTTCCAGGAAGAGCCGGTCGTAGTAGCGGCCCCAGTTGGCGAACACCTTGGTCTTGGAGTCGGCCCATGGATCCCAGGACACCGACACGCGCGGCGCGAAGTTGTTGTTGGTCAGCCGGAACGCCTCCTCCTCCTGGAACGTCGCGGCGCCGCTCTCCCTCAGGACCTCGCGATCGATGTAGGTGGTCCCGGTGACGGGGTCGACCTTGACCGCATCGGGGAACAGGTTCGCCAGGTTCGCGGCGACGAGCGAGGTGGACGTGTGGTGCTGCGTGAGACGGGACGGCGCGATCCGCTTCAAGTTCCCGAGATCCTGCTGGATGTTGGCGATGCTGTCGTAGTTCGGATCGGTGCCGTTGGGCACCAGCGGGTTCAGGCAGGCGCTGCGTTCATTCAGGTTGAACAGCGGGTCCGCACAATAGCCCTGGCTCAGGATGCCGTCGTTGTTGCCCAGCTCCTTCTCCGGCTGGTGCTCGAACCCGCCCAGGGCGTTGAGCCTGTCATACAGATCCCGCTCGGCGACCGGGTCGAACGGGGTGTACCCGAACGAATCGGTCGATTCGCGATCGAAGCGCACCCCCATCCCCAGCGTCAGGTTCGGCCGAGGCTTGTAGGTGTCCATCGCGTACATGCCGAAGTTGTTCCCGGTGGCCGTGTTGAACACCTGGTTCTCGGCCGGAAGCTGCACGCCGATCGTCGGCTGGATGACGTTGGCCGTCGGCGGCTGGGCGTTCGGGAAGAGAATCGGCCGCAGCAGCGTGGTCTGGTCGTAGGTCTCGTGCTCGTAGATCCCTCCGAACTTCAGGTCGTGCTGGCCGTGCCAGTCGGGCACGAAGACCGTCAGATCCTCTCTCAGGGTGATGCGCCCGAGATCCGAAACGAAGTCGGTGCTGCCGCGCTGGTTGAGTACCTGTCCGGCGTTGGGACCGCTGATGCGCAGCGTCCTCTGGTCCTGCTCGTACGTGCGGTCGCGCGCCAGGGGGACGCTCTCGCCATAGGGATAGGTGGAGGGAAGAGCTCCCACCGAGACCCGCTGTCCGTTCGCGTCGTACTCGAACTGCTGGAAGACGTCGTCCGGCAGCACGCGAGTGCGATCGTCCAGCACCTGATTCAGGTTGCGATCTTCGATGTAGGGATGCGGATTGTTGTCCCAGAACGGGTCGTTGGGATCGAAGGTGTCGAGGCGGCCGTTCAGGTTGTGGTCCTCGCCGGGGTCGAGCACGTGGTTGTGATTGATATCCTCGTCGATGTAATCGAGCTTGCGGTCTCCGTCCAGGTCCTCGTTGACCCCGTTTCCCTGGTCGAGAATGTGGTTGTTGTTCACATCCTCCCAGAACACGTCCGTGTGCCCATCGCAGTCGACGTCCTCGCGATTGACGCCCTCGCATCCGGCGCCCGTCCCGGTCAGATGGCCGTCCCTGTCCCTGTCTTCTCCAGGGTCCAGAATACGGTTGCCGTTGATGTCCTCGAAGATGTCGAACTGGCCGTCACGGTCGTAGTCCTCGCCCGGGTCTCCCTCCGTCGCGTCCCAGAACTTGTTGTTGTTCCGGTCGACGAACAGGGTGCCGTTGTGGTTCGTGTCGGCGGCCAGCGTAGGAGTTGCATCGGGGTGGAGCTGGAAATGCTGCAGGGTGGTCTCGAGGAACACGTTCGGGTTGAAGACCGCCGTTTCCTTCAGCGTCAGGTTCAGGCCGCCGCGGGTCTCCGTGTAGCCCGATTCGACCGCGGTGAAGGAGTCGATGCCGAGGTTCTTGTAGGTCTGGGGATCCCAGGTCGCCGTGAACTGCAGCTTGTGATTGGTGGACATGTCCCAGGAGAACTTGCCGAACACCCTCTTCTCCTCGGTGGATCGCACGAACGCCTGGGTCAGGGCGTTCACGGGCTCCTCGATCTGGATGTACTCGGCCGTGAAGTAATACCAGGACTTGTCCTTCTTGATCGGCCCGCCGAGCGACAGGAAGGGATAGAGATCGTTGAAACTCAGATCGCGCAGTCCCAACTCTCCGAGGCCGCCGTGCAGCTTCGGGTCGTCGATCCCGGCGCCGTCGCCGTCGAACGTGTTGCCCCGCCAGTAGAGACTGAACCGGCCCTCGAACTCGTTGCCGCCGGATTTCGTGACCAGCGTCACGAAGCCTCCCTGGCCCCGCCCGTAATCCACGCTGGCGCCCGCGGTCTTGACCTCGATCTCGTCGATCGACTCGATGTTGATCTCCTGCCCGCGTCTCCCGGTCAGCGGATCGTTGGTCGAGACTCCGTCCACGAGCGTGATGACGTCCGTATCGCGCGAGCCATGGATCGTCGGGTTCCCGTCTCCATCGACGTCGGAAACGCCGGGCGCGAGCGTCAGGACGTCCTGGTAATCGCGGCCCAGGATCGGCAGGGCGTCGATGAACTCAGAGCTGTAAACACTCGACGTCGTGGTCGTCTCGGTGTTCACGACATCGCCCTTGGCGCTGATCGTGACTTTTTCCTGCAACTCGGCGCTGGGCCTGAGTGTGACCGGGACGTTGAGCAGCCTCCCGGCGGTGATCTCGAGGTCCGACATCTTGATCGTGGCCATCCCGGTGAATGAAATCTCCAGGACAAACCCCTTGCCCGGGGGAAGCGGCACGATGCGGAACTCACCGTTGGCGTCGGTGATGGCGGTCTGGTTCACGCTCAGGGCATCATTCTTGAGGACGACGCGCGCTGTTGGCAGCGGCTGGCCATCCTTGTCGACCACCTTGCCCCTCAGGCCCGAATTGACCTGCGCGATGATGGGGAGGTTGATGGCGAGGAGGAAGCAGCCGGCGAGAAGAAGAATTCTTCTGGCGACCATTGGGATGAGCCTCCGGGCGGGGCCTGGCGTGGCCCGCGATCCCCTTGTGTGCACCGGCCCGAGATCAGCCCTGCTGCTAAAAAGGTTGAACGAAAAGTCTAAGCAACTCTTGGGAGCCGTGTCAAGGAAATGCAGCGTGAACCCCGAACTCTATCTCGTCGGCCGATCCGACGGGGGATCCACCGGTCCCTGCTGCTAAGGTAATTCTACCGTCAAGCCTCGACCTGTCAAGAAGATGATGGGGGGCCCTGTGCGGGTTATATACAGCAGGGGGGGGAGGGGGGTGTCATCCGATTACCGCACCTGAATCTTCAGCCGCTTGATTTTCTCGTTCAGCGTGGTCGGGTTGAGACCCAGGCGTGCCGCGGCTTTGCGCTGGATCCCGTTCACGCTTTTCAGGGTCCCCACGATGATTTCCCGCTCCAGGCGTTCCATGGTCTCGTAGAAGGAGATGCCGCCGTCCACCTGAACCGGCCCCGGCAGAGGCTGTGGCCGATCTCCCAGCAGGGTCTCGGGCATGAGATCGAGTCCGATGACGGGGGAGGAGGCCAGGACCACCGCCCGCTCGATGACGTTCTCCAGCTCGCGCACGTTGCCGGGCCAGGCGTGGTCGACCAGGATGGCGAGGGCCTCGGGGGTGATGGCCCGCACCGCTTTGCCGTTCTCGGCCGCGTACTTGCCGATGAAGTGGTCGATCAGAAGCGGGATGTCCTCCGGGCGGGCCTGCAGGGGGGGGAGCTTGATGTTGATCACGTTCAGGCGGTAGTACAGATCCTCCCTGAACTCGCCGCGCTGGACCAGCTCCTGCAGGTCGATGTTCGTGGCTGCGATGATGCGCACGTCCACCTGCTCGCTCTGGACCGCGCCGAGAGGAAGGAACTCCTTCTCCTGGATGACGCGCAGGAGCTTCGCCTGGACGTCCGGCTTGATGGTGCTGATCTCGTCGAAGAAGATCGAGCCGCCGTTGGCCACCTCGAACAGCCCCTTCTTGGATTGGATGGCCCCCGTGAAGGCCCCCTTCACGTGTCCGAACAGGTTGCTCTCCAGGAGGTCGGCGGGCATGCTGCCCGAGTTGACCACCACGAACGCCTCATCGGGGCGCCCCGATTTGAGATGGATCGCCTGGGCGACCAGCTCCTTTCCGGTGCCGCTCTCCCCCTGGATGAGGACGGTGGACCGGCTCGGCGCCACCTGGTCGATCAGGCGATAGAGCTGCTGCATGGCTGGGCTCTTGCCGACCAGCTCTCCGAAGCGCGCCCTCCCCTGCAGCGCCCGCCGCAGGCTCCGGTTTTCGTCCAGGAGGCGCCGGTGCCGCAGGCCGGTGCTCAGGGTCCGCAGCACATCGTCATTCTTGAAGGGCTTGGTCAGATAGTCGTGCGCCCCCATGCGCATCGCCTGCACGGCCGTCTCGACCGAGCCGTAGGCGGTGATCATGACCACCACGCTGTCGGGATCGCGGCGCTTGATCTCCTTCAGGGTCTCGAAGCCGCCGATGCCGGGCAGCATCAGGTCGAGGATGATGAGGTCGTGCTGGCCCGACTCCAGGGCCTTGAGGCCCGCCTCGGCGTCCGACACGGACTCGATGGCGTACCCCTCGCGCGACAGAATCTCCTGCAGGACGTCCCGGATGATCGGCTCGTCGTCGATCACCAGAACGCGCGCGGGCGCGCCGGACGCGTTGCGGCCCGTTTCCCTGTCCGCCGCCTGAAGCTTCGTGTCCTTCATGCCGAGGCTCTCCTTTCATCCACCGCCGGGAGGCTCACCACGAAGCGCGAGCCCTCCCCGGGACTGCTCTCCGCCGACAGCGTTCCGGAGTGCTCCTTGACGATGCCGTAGGACACCGAGAGCCCGAGGCCGGTCCCCTGGCCCCGCGGCTTGGTGGTGAAGAACGGGTCGTAGATCCGGTCCAGATGCTCCGCAGGGATGCCGCAGCCGGTGTCGCGCACCTCGATCTGGACCCTCCCCGACGCGGCGCGCGCCGCCACCGTGACGGTGCCTCCGGCCGGCATCGCGTCCACCGCGTTCAGCAGGAGATTCATCAATACCTGCTGCAGCCGGCCGCGGTTGCCGTTGACCCGGTGCAGCGGGCCGTCGACGCTGCGCACCAGGTCGATGCGCCGGCCGCGCAGGTGGGGCTCGAACAGGCCCAGCGTCTCCGTCACCATCTCCTCGACGTCCAGCGTCTGGTAATCGCCGTCGCGCTGGCGCGAGAAATTGAGCAGGCTCGAGGCGATGCCGGCCGCCCGGAAGGCCTGCTGCTCGATCTTCTTGAGGATCGGGTATTCGGGATCATCCCGGGAGCGCTCTTCCAGGAGCATCTGCGTGTAGGACGAGATGCCGGTGAGCGGCGTGTTCACTTCGTGGGCGATGCCCGAGGCCAGAAGGCCGATCGAGGCGAGGTGCT
Organism: Candidatus Polarisedimenticolia bacterium; assembly: GCA_035260145.1. GTDB lineage: Bacteria > Acidobacteriota > Polarisedimenticolia > Gp22-AA2 > Gp22-AA2 > Gp22-AA3. Next base: position 10,809 of record DATFVU010000152.1, read on the forward strand.
CGCGGCGCTGCAGATCCTGCTCGCGCAGCGCCTGCTCCGTGACGTCGTCGACCGTGATCACGCGGCCGCGGGGACGACCCGCAGGGTCGCGCAGCGTCGCCTGCGTCAGGCTGACGATCAGCCGTCCGCCGACGCGCGTGCGGAGGGAGGAGCGATACACCCGCAGCCCGCCGTCGGGCAGCTCGCCGCCGGCCTGGGGCGCCTCGTCCGTCGCCAGGGCGAACACGCCCGCCGGCATCACCTGGGACAGAGACAGGCCCAGAATCTGATCGCGCCCCGCCCCGTACAGGTGCTCGAAGGCGCGATTGACGTTGACCACGCGGCCGTCCGAGTCGGTGACCAGGATGCCGACCCGGCTGCTCTCGAGGATGCTCTCGTTGAACTCGCGCAGGGCCTCCACCTCCTGCACCTTCTCGTGCACCGCGCTGTACAGACGCGCCCCCTCGAAGGCGACCGCCGCGTGGCGGCACAAGGAGATCAGGAGCTGCAGGTCCTCCGACGTGAGCGGCTCGCCGCGGCGCGGGGTCCCGACGCCGAGCACGGCCACGATCTCCCCTTCGACCGTCATCGGGACCAGATATTCGAGCCCCAGATCGATCAGCTGCGCGCCGGTCGACGTCTCTCCGGCCCCGGGGTGGTCCCGCAGCGACAGATAATCGACGTTCACCAGCATCTTCACGAGCGGATCGTCCAGGTCGAGCGCCTGCTTCAGCGATCCTCCCGCCAGGCGGCGCCCCGCATGCTCGCGGACGAAGACCTGGGCCGACTCCAGATCGAACGTCCGCTCCACGCGGCCGATGAACTTGGCGCGCAGCGTCGGCAGGCTCAGCTCGCGATTGAGCGCCTCGCTGAACTCGTTCAGGGTCCGGCGGTAGTCGTACCGCTCCCGGTAGAAGAACTGGTCGACCACGCTCCTCAGACGCCGGTGCACGCGCGGATAGAAAATGGCCATCAGGAAGGTGGCCAGAATCAGGGCCAGATTCAGTCCGCGCGGGGTGATCTCTCCGGTGGCCCGGTCCATCACGACGTAACAGGCGGCGTAGGTTGCGCCGGCGGTCAGGAGCAGGCCGATGCCGACGATCCCCCGCTTCAGGAAGATGTCCAGATCGAGAAGACGATAGCGGACGATCGCGGCGGCGAACGCCAGCGGGATGACGGCCATGGGGAGAAGGGACAGATCGCTCCAGCCGCCGATCCGGATGTTCAGCGAGTGCGGCACCAGGTAGAACAGGGCCGCTGGCAGGAAACCCACAAGACTCCCCCAGGACATCCACTTGAGCTGCCAGCGGGTGTGCAGTCTCGTCGCCGACATGTACGACAGAACCGCCTTGACGATCCCGGCGATGACGAACGTGGCGATGTAGAGCTCCTCGAGGCGCTCTTTCAACCGGATCGCCGACATCGGATCGGCGAACCGGTAGACCTGCTTGAGGGGTATCAGATAGAGGTTGTAGGCGAACAGGACGGCGGCCGGGATGTAGAAGACCGCCCGTCGAAATCTCCAGCGGCTGGATCCGCGATCCTCGTCCGCCAGGGCCCAATTGATGTGAAGGAACAGGGCTGGAGCGAGGAGCCAGCCCGCGAGGTCGCCCCAGTATCCCGACCAATCGAGCCAGCCGCCCTGCCCTTCGCTCTTCAGCACCAGCACCAGGAACATCGCCTGACAGAGGAGCGCGAAGGGGATCGCGGCGCGGGCCCGGGTGGCCCGGAGCCACACGACCACGCCGACTCCGAGGAACGTGAGCCCTACGAGGGACAGGTAATAGTAGACGGGCGCGCCCCCGCCCACCCAGTTCGGACGGATGGTGAGCGCCATCTCCTCTCCCTCGCGCTCCACCAGGTAGTCGATCGGAGTGCCCCGGGGCAGGGCGTAGGCCGCGTCTTCCGCGTCGGCGGCGGAGGCGATCGCGCGGTCGTTCACGGCCCGCAGGCGATCGCCCGGGCGGAGCCCGCCCCTCCAGCCGGGAGTCCTCGGAATGACGGTGTCGGCCAGGACACCGCGACCGGAATCGACCCACTCGACCCCGGTCTCGGGGGCCATCTGGGTGACTTGATTGAAGAAGTAGAGGGCGCCCCACGCCAGGAGCAGGGCCGAAATTCCGACCGCGAGCGCTTTTCTCATGCTCGACCGTCACCCATCAGAAGGAAATGTCCACGCCGCCGGTGACCCGCGACGAAGCGAGCGAGCCGGCGAGGGACGAGGCGCCTGCGGGGGCGTCGTACAGCAGTCCCTGATAGGCCATCAGCACGCGCCAGCGCGCGCTGGCGATCGGCGAGAAGGGCAGCGCCTGGAGGACGGCAAGATCGAGCCGGCGGTAATCGACCGGCGAGCCCTCGACCGACACCGCCGCCTCCGTCTGGCCCATGACCCTGCGAAAATCGACCCGAACCTCGGTTTCGGTCGGCTGGACCTCCGCCCGCAGGGCGGTCATGTAATACCGGGCCTGGCCCGCCTGCATCTCGACCACCGGGCCTTCGCCGAACACGGGGCTCATCCGGCCCTGCACGCGGCCGACCGTCCCCACGAGAACGCCGCGCACGCAGCCGAATCCGCGCTTCACCTCGAACACCATCTCCCGTCGCTCGGCCGCCGCGTCGGCCAGGATCAGGACACTTTCCTCGAACAGCGCGACGGGCGGCGTCCGATCCGGCGCCCTCTCCGCCGCTTCCTGGAACGGTCGATAGGACAGGGTGGCCGCGAACTGGAGCCGGTCCTCGGGCCGGCGCTCCACCTCGATCTCGTACCCGAGGCGCGCCCCCTCGTGGTCCGGGGGGACCGCAAGAGATCCTCTCCGGCCGTCATCCAGGCGATACGTCAGGGCGGAGCGCACTTTCAGATCTCCGGCTTCGGGCAGCGTGGTGGTCAGCCCGACCCGGGGCACGACATAGGCGCCGCCCGATATGAAATCGTCGTGATAGGCGAGCCCGTAGTTGACGACGTAGCGATCGGCGACGCGCCAGTCATCGCCTCCGAACAGGCTCACGGCGCTCCCCCGCCGGCCGTCCTCCGGCAGGATGGCGCCACCGTCCGCGTCCGCGAGAAACGCCCCGCCGTCACCCAGCTCGTAGCGATAGGAATGGATGCGGAGCCCGAAATCGAGCGCATGATCCTCCGCCTGCAGCGCCACTCCCGCGACCGTTCCCACCGATCGATCCATCCGTTCGCCCCCGTCATTCCCGGTCAGCGTCTCCGCATCCCCCGCTATCATCGCCTCGAGATAGGCCCCCTCGACGTACATCGTCGCGTCGTCACCGAGCCTCCGGCCCCAGCGGGCGCGCAGGGCCGCGCTCGTCTGCTCCTGGTCGAAGGGGCCCGCGGCGGCATCCGACTCGAAAGAGTACCGGGTGGTGGCGTAATGGACATCCGATTTCAGGTCGTCGCCCGGTCCGAGCCGGTAGTCGAAACCGGCTCCCAGCCCCCGGGTCGTGCGCCCGGCGCGCCCGTCCTCCGAACCGTCGGGCGCCGCGGTGGTCCGCCCGTCGAGGCCATCGAATCTCCACGCCCCCTGCGCGCCGGCGGCGCCGCGCAGCACCAGACGCGTGGATCGCCCGGACGCGTCTCCCGGCCCCGGGGTGCCGCCGCCCAAAAGGCTCGATCCGCTCACGCCCTGGGTGAATTCACCATCGATGGACGGCAGTCGCA
>DATFVU010000153.1:0-11703 GCA_035260145.1 Candidatus Polarisedimenticolia bacterium
CTTGCGGCTTGCCGCGGTCTGATCGTGCTTGCAACCTTCGTCAATCATTGGCTCACGAAACCTCAGTTCCTGTCGGCATAACGCTAATTCGACTGAACTGCGTAGTGCAATAATAACTGCGAAAAAGCTGCGTAACATGGATAGCGCTGCGAGGGCGTCGCCTGTGTAGCGCAATAAAGGCCGCGAGAGTGTCGGAAGATTGACGGGACTCTCCAATCGCGCCTGCGCTTGCACTCGCGCCTGCGCTCGCATTTGCGCTCGCGTTCATGCACGCGCGGGGCGACGCGGCCATCTCCGAGAGCGATGGCATCCCTCCTCATCGTTGCCGATCCTCACGGCCGGGCGAACTTCTGCCGCTCACCCGGCCTGTCTCGGACTCCTGGCCCGAACCCGGCGGCGTCGCCGTCGGCCCGGCATCGTCGAGGGGGCTGCGCACGCCCCGGCCGCCGCGGTTCAGGACATGCGTGTAAATCATCGTGGTGCTGACGTCGCTATGGCCGAGCAGCTCCTGGATGGTCCGGATGTCGTAACCGGACTCCAGAAGGTGCGTCGCGAAGGAGTGGCGCAGGGTGTGGCAGCTCGCGGGCTTGACGATCCGGGCGGAGCGCACGGCGTCCTTGACGGCGCGCTGCACGACCGATTCATGAAGATGGTGGCGGTGCCGCAGGCGGGTCCGGTCGTCATAGTAGAAGCGGGTCGCCGGGAAGACCCACTGCCAGCCCCACTCCCGGTCGGCGTTCGGGTATTTGCGCAGCAGCGCGTCCGGGAGGGGCGCGCGGCCGAGGCCGCGCTGCAGGTCGCGCTGGTGCAGGCGCCCCACGTCCTCGAGATGGATCATGAGCGGCTGCCTGAGTCGCGCCGGGAGAAGCGTGACGCGGTCCTTCCCGCCCTTGCCGTCGCGCACCGTGATCTCGCCGCACTCGAGGTCGAGGTCCTTGACGCGCAGGCGGCAGCACTCCATGAGGCGCAGGCCGGCCCCGTACATGAGGGAGGCCATCAGCCAGCAGGTTCCTTGCAGCCGGCCGAGGATGGCGGCCACCTCCATCTTCGTCAGAACGACCGGCAGGCGGATCGGCCGCTTGGCGCGGACGACTCCCTGCAGCCATTCGAGCTTGCGGTCGAGGACCTCCTGGTACAGAAACAGCAGCGCGCTGAGCGCCTGGTTCTGGGTGGAGGCGCTGACGCGCCGGTCCGTCGCGAGGCTCGTAAGGAAGCGGGCGACCTCGCGCTCATTCAGATCGGCAGGGTGGCGCTTCCCGTGGAACAGGATGAATCGGCGGGTCCAGAGGACGTACGCCTGCTCCGTGCGCGGGCTCAGATGCCGCGTGCGGGCCGCCAGTCGGACGCGGTCGAGGAGCCTGACTCCGCCCCGGGTCGCCGGCGCCCGGCCCTCCCCGGCGGCTTCCCCCGTGTTGATGTCCATCGAAACGCTCCTTGGGGGCGGTATCTGGAAGATGCTTGACGACAACTATACGCGGTGCGGCCGGCGCCAGCAAGGCGTTCCGGGTGACTTCCGCGGAGCGGATGACGCGCACGGCGAAGCGCGGACCGGGGGCGCGGCAGGGGACGGCTGGTGGGCGCCACCGCGGCCGTTGTCAGGGGGGCGCCGTCAGGGCGTGGGCGAGGGGAGCGGAAGCAATTTCTCCCATGTGCGCTGCTTCTTTGCGCTTCCCGCCGAGGCGCCGAAGACGGTCTTCAGCAGGCTGGTGGTGCGGGCCACCGGATCTTTCCTGATCCGCTCCTCTTCGCGCCCGATCATGAAGAACAGGCCGGCGAGCGCCCGATCGGTCACGTAGTCCTCCAGGTTGAAGGCGTTCTGTCCGACGAAGGGAGCCTTTCGCATCATGGTGTTGAACGACTTGGTCGTGCCGACGCCGTTGAGCTGCTTCACGACGATCGGACGGAAGCGCGTGCCGAGTGTGGGGCCGGAGTTCTGGCGCAGGTAGTCGGTGGCCTCGTGCCCCCGTCCACGCACGATCCTCATGGCGTCGGTGAAGCTCATTTTCTTGATCGTATCGAGAAACACGTCGCGCGCGAGGGGCGCCGCGGCCTCGGCCGCACGGTTCATGCTGGTCACGAATTCGTCGGGGAGATTCCCCTTGCCGATCATCCGCAGGCTCTTGTCGACGTAATGCAGCTTGTCGGGCATGGGGATGTGGACGTCCACGTTTTTCAGATATCCGTCCGGGCGGCCCAGCAGGTCGACCGAGCGGCTCGTGCCGATCCCGAGCGCCTCCTTCAGCCCATCGGCCGCGGTCGCCGCGTCGAGGGGAATGGGAGCGACCTCCGCGACAGCCAGGAAGGCCGCGCCGAGGCAGGCGACGATGGAAGCGGCCGCGACGGGAGCGCGGCGCGCTGCGGCGGCACGAGCTGCGGCGGGACGAGGGCCATTGGCACGCGCGTTCCCGGCACGCGCGCGTGTCCTCATCGAGAGCATGACGTCTCCTTTACCCGATCCCCCCGAAAAACCCCGGGCGGATTCTAAGCCAGTCCGGCTCCATCCGCGCGCCCTTACAGATCGTTCTTGACTCCGAAAGGCGATCGGTACGAGGCTACCGGCTTCAACCGGGAGAGATGGCCATCGTGCGGGGGAATCGCCGGGCAGGCAGGGGCGCCGCCTTCGGGCGGCTCATCATCTATCTGTGCGTGTGCGCGCTCGCCGCCTCTTCGGTGGGAGAGGGGACGGGCGCGGCGGCGGGCACGGCACCGGCGAGCGCCGCTCCCGCGGCGCAGACGCCCCTCCGCGACCACGGTCCGCGCAAGCGCATCCGCGACCTGGGGATCGTCATCGGCCGGATGATGCCGGGGCCGCTCAACGCGATCACCGACGTGAAAGGGGTGCGTGTCGGTCAGGTGACGATCAACCGGGGCGAGGGGAAGCTCGTTCCCGGGCAGGGCCCGGCGCGCACGGGAGTGACGGCGATCCTGCCGCACGGCGGCGATCTCTGGCGCGACAAGGTGCCGGCGGCCACCTGGGTGCTGAACGGGACGGGGGAGATGACCGGCAGCATCTGGATCGACACGCAGGGGGCGCTCGAGGTGCCGGTTCTCCTGACCAACACGATGAACATCGGGCGCGTGATGGACGGGGTCGTTCAGTACATGCTGAAGCGCTATCCGGACATCGGCATCGGCGACGACGTGGTGGCGCCGACGGTGGCCGAGTGCGACGACTCCACGCTGAACGACGCGCGCGGGCTGCACGTGTCGCCGCAGGACGCCGTGACCGCGATCGAATCGGCGCGCGAGGGGCCGGTCGCCGAGGGGGCGGTCGGCGCGGGCACCGGGATGATCTCGTACGAATTCAAAGGGGGGATCGGCACCTCGTCGCGGGTGCTTTCAAGAGAAGACGGCGGCTGGACGGTCGGCGTGCTGGTGAACGCCAACATGGGACGGCGGAGGGAGCTGACGGTCGCCGGAGCGCCGGTGGGGCGCGAGATCACCGATCTGATGCCGCTGGTGAGGCGGGAGGAGATGGCGGCGGCGCGTGGCGGGCCGGCGGGGACCGGGGTGGCGCGCGCGGAGGCGCCCCGGCCGCGGCCGAGCGACGGATCGATCATCATCGTCATCGCCACCGACGCGCCGCTCGATCACCTGAAGCTGCGGCGGCTGGCGTCGAAGGCGGCGCTGGGGCTGGCGAGGACCGGGACGATCTCGAGTCACGGCAGTGGCGACATCTTCCTCGCCTTCTCGACCGGGAACCGTGTGCCGCACTATCCGAAGCCTTTGACCTACACGCTGACGGTGGTGCCCGACGATCATCTCGGGCCGATCTTCGAGGCGGCCGAGGAGGCGACGGAGGAGGCGATCCTGAACGCGCTGGCGATGGCGACCACGACGGTCGGCCGGGACGGCAACACGGCGTACGCGCTGCCGCTCGATCGTCTGACGGCGATCATGAAGAAGTACGGGCGCCTGCCGGCCGCCGGAGGGCAACCATGACGTACTGCGACATCGCCGTGGGGGATCCGTTTCACGGGCCGTACCACGACTCCGAGTACGGCTTCCCACTGCGGGAAGACCACGAGTTGTTCGAGCGTCTGGTGCTCGAGATCAATCAGGCGGGGCTGTCCTGGCTGACCATCCTCAAGAAGAAGGAGGCGTTCCGGGCGGCGTACGATCGGTTCGACGTCGACCGCGTGGCGCGCTACGGCGCGCGCGAGCGCGAGCGGCTGATGCGCGACGCCGGCATCATCCGCAACCGGCTTAAGATTGATTCCGCGATCGAGAACGCCCGGCGCCTGCAGGCGATCCGCAAGGAGAGCGGCTCGTTCGCCGCCTGGCTGGACGCCCGCCATCCCCTCGGCAAGCCGGAGTGGGTGAAGCTGTTCAAGAAGACGTTCCGCTTCACCGGCGGCGAGATCACCGGCGAGTTCCTGATCAGCACCGGCTACCTTCCGGGGGCGCACGCGAAGACCTGTCCGGTGTACGCGAAGGTGCTGCGACTGGACCCGCCCTGGACGAGGGGGACGGGCGGCGCCGGGACGCGGGGCCAGCGGGGCTGAGCGGTGGCGCAGCGCTTCGACGCGGTCATCATCGGCGGCGGTCACAACGGGCTCGTGACTTCGGCCTATCTGGCGGCGCGCGGGCTCAAGGTGCTGGTCCTCGAGCGACGGCCGTTCGTCGGCGGCGCCTCGGTCACCGAAGAGCCCTGGCCCGGCTACAGGGTCTCGACCGCGGCGTACGTCATCAGCCTGCTGCGCCCCGAGGTGGCGCGCGAGCTGGATCTGAAGCGCCACGGGCTCGTGGTCTATCCGCAGGATCCCCCGTACTTCCAGCCTTACCCCGACGGCCGGCACCTGATGCTGTGGAACGACTACGCAAAAACGCGCGAGGAGATCCGCAAGTTCTCGGCGAAGGATGCCGAGCGTTACGAAGACTACGAGAAGACGCTCAACCGCTTGGCGGAGTTCGTCGAGCCGCTCCTCCTGATGACGCCGCCGAACCCGACCTCGTCGCGGGCGCGCGATCTGCTCGGGATGCTGCGCGCCGCGCGCCTGGCGCGTCGGCTCAAAAACGATCTGTTCAGCGAGATCGAGATCCTGGTCGGCAGCGCCCGGGATTTCCTGGATTCGTGGTTCGAGTCGGAGGAACTGAAGGCGCTTCTGTGCGGGCAGGCGGTCATCGGAACGTTCGCCGGGCCGCGCACGCCGGGGACCGCGTACGTCCTGTTCCACCACGTCATGGGCGAGGTGGACGGAATGCGCGGCTGCTGGGGTGTTGTGCGCGGCGGCATGGGGCAGGTGTCGGAGTGCATCGCGAAGGCGGCGCGCGAGCGGGGCGTTGTCATCCGCACCGGCGCCATGGTCGAGCGCATTCTCGTCAAGGACGGCCGGGCCGAGGGGGTCGTCCTGAAGGGGGGCGAGGAGGTGCGCGCCCGCGCGGTCGTCTCCAACGCCGATCCAAAGGTGACGTTCACCAAGCTGATGGACCCGGGGCGCGAGCTGCCTCCGGAGTTCGCGCGCGCCGTCGAGCGCTTCCGCGCCAGCGGCTCGTCGGTGAAGGTGAACTACGCCCTCGCCGAGCTCCCCGATTTCACGGCGCTTCCCGGCAAGACGGCCGGGCCGCAGCACCGCGGCACGATCGACATCTGCCCGACGCTCGACTACATGGAGCGCGCCTACGACGAGGCGAAGTACGGCCGCTGGTCGTCGCAGCCGTTCCTCGAGGCGGTCATCCCGACGGTGTACGACGACTCGATCGCCCCGCCCGGGAAGCACATCATGTCGGTCTTCTGCCAGTTCGGCCCGTACGAGCTGAAGGAGGGGACCTGGGACACCGAGAAGGAGAAATTCGGCGACCGGGTGACCGAGATCTTCACGCGCTACGCCCCCAACTTCGCGAAGTCCGTCCTGCACCGCCAGGTGGTCAGCCCGCTCGACCTCGAGCGCGATTTCTCCCTGACGCACGGCAACATCTTCCAGGGGGACATGACGCTCGACCAGCTGTTCTTCATGCGCCCGATCCCAGGCTTCGCCGACTACCGCACGCCGATCCGCGGTCTTTACATGTGCGGCGCCTGCACCCACCCCGGGGGCGGCGTCATGGGGGCGGCGGGACGCAATGCCTCGCGCGAGATCCTGCGCGACTTCAAGCGGCGCCGTCTCGGCTAGACGCTCTTCCCGGGCCCGCCGTCCTCCCCGCGTGCGCCGGTTGTCCCAGCAGCGCCGGCCTCCCCGCGTGCGCCGGCCGCCTCTCCGTCCCTGTCGCGCAGCAGGAGCGCTCCGCGGTAGAACAGGTAGTTCGCGCCGATCTGCACGGCGTGGAACAGATCGTTGTGGTTGAAGTCTGGGTGCAGGTCGAACCCGAATCGCTGGACGGCCGCCGCGACGACCGAGACGAACACCCCCAGCGCGATGAAGCGGCTGGCCCGGTCGTTTCGGGCCGCGATGTCATAGCCGTGCAGCAGGAGGATCGCCGCCATACCGAGCATCTGGTCGTAGACGACGAAGCGGAATTCGTCGTGCCCGGACATCCAGACGGCGTAGGCGGCGAATTTCGCCCAGGCCACCGCATTGAGCGGGCCGCGCAGCTGGCCGGCCAGGACCGCGGTCAGGCTTCCCAGGACGCTCGTCAGCGCCGAGACGCCTGCCAGCCAGACCGTTCCCTTCCACAGAACGGTGGTGACGGGGGCCCCCAGCGCGGGACCGAGACCGTGATAGATCCCGCCCAGGAGGGCCGCCGCTCCGCCGGCCAGGAGCGCCGCGGCCCACAGGGCGATCGATCTCTGCCGCTCGCGCAGGGCGGCCCGCGTCAGGCCGAGGCCGAACGACAGGCTCGCCCCCGCCAGAAACATGTCGGTGAAGAAGGTGGTCGGCTCGCTGATCGTCATGTCCGTTCCGCTGCGCCGATCCGCTCTCCTTCGGCCAGATCGGCGCGCCGATTCAGGTTCGCGAGATACCTCCGGCGGAGATCGCCCGGCGTCGGCAGGTGGATCAGCAGGAACCCGCGCTGGGTGAGAAAGCCGGAAAGCGCCTCCGGCCGCAGGCCCCAGAGGAACGGCTCGCCCTTCCAGGCGAGCCAGGCATCGCCCGCCCTCCTGCATCGGCTGAAGCCCGGGCGCCCGTCGGGGCCGATTTCCATGAAGGTGAAGACGAACCGGCTCCCGGCTCCTCCGCACCGACGCACCGCGGCGAAGGCGCGATCCACGTCCCCGGGCGAGAGGTACATCAAGACACCCTCCATGACCAGAACCGTGCGCGCGTTCGGATCGTATCCCGGACAGGCGGCGAGGATTTCGTCGGCGCTCTGCCGTGTGAAATCGGCGGACAGGAGCTTCAGATTCCTTCCCGAAGGCACGGTCAGGCCGCCGAAGATCCGGCGCTTGGCGTCCTGTGTCGCGGGGTGATCGAGCTCCACGAACATCGTTCCGGGGAATTCACGGTGCAGCCGGAACGCCAGCGTATCCAGGCCGGCGCCAAGGACGACGACCTGGCTCGCCCCCTCCGCCAGCGCGCGCCTCGTCTCGTCCTCGATGAACCGCTTGCGGATGACGTGGTGAAGCATGAGGCCGGGGATCGCCATGCGCTCGATGGTCCTGACGATGAAACGGAACCAGGGGCGGCGCAGGCCGCCGGCCAGGACGGCGGCCCGAAACGGCGAGCGCGCCCTGATGAGCGGGAGGATCATCTCCGCCGCCCCATCCGGGACGAGGTGGCCGATGTCCGGCTCTTCATGGATGAACAGCAGGGACGAAGCGACCACGCCCGCCGTACTGCTCGCCCGTCCCTTCTTCACGAAGCGCCGTAGGCCAAAGCGCACGCGATGCCGCCGGCCGCCTCAATGGGAGCGAGCAGCGTCGCTAGCCGCTTCATTTTTTAACCCTCAGTCTTTTGTCTTTCTACGTCTTTCTTACGAGGAATGATGAGGGTGTCGCTTGTCACCGGTCAAGACAGGTTTCGCGACGGGCCGCGTGCCTCACCCGACGGGCCTTCTGAGACCCTCCGGCCCGGGCCCCGCCGCGCGCACTCCAGCGCGGAGGGAGGCCGGAGGGCGAAGAGAGGGGAGGGCTTGCGCAGCAAGCCCGGACCCGTGCCCGGAGGGTGAGGCACGCGGCCCGACTTAGGGCAGGAACTTCTCCGGATGCTTCAGCTTCTCCGGCAGGTACTTCTCGATGACGTAGTTCAGCCCCCACTTGGCCAGCGCCTGCTGCTCGGCGCGCACCCCCATCTTGAGAAGATGCTCGACGGCGGCGACCCAGTCCTTGTGGTGCTGGAAGAACGGATCGTTCTTGATCGCGTCCCGGGCCCGCTTGACGTCCACGTCCTTCAAGGGATGCGTGGGCAGCTTGTAGTCGACGATGTCCTGCGGCGTGACGCCGAGGTAGCGCGCCTGCGGGACGCAGAAGTATTCGTTCAGGTGGGCGGCGTTGCCGGAGCCGACCTTGAGCGTCCGATAGATGTTGGAAATACCGTACGGGTCGCCGTCCACGAACACGTACACCGGGATCTTCTTGAAGTCGGCGAGACGGCGGATGAACCGCCGGCAGGCGCGGGTCGGCACGCCCCCCATCGAGACCAGAACACAGTTGGCGGTCTTCCAGTACTTGTGCTTCACCAGGCGCTGGAACATGCCGGCGGTCTCGATCACCAGGATGAAGTCGGCGTCGGTCTGGAACTTCAGGTGCTCGACCGAGATCGGGATCGAGTAGGCGCCCGATCCGAACTTGGTGCAGTCGATGCGCAGGGGCTTGCCGGTCTCGGTGTCCCGATCCACGATGATCAGCTTCCCGGAGACCTCCCCGCCTTTTTCCTCCGGCACGAAGCCGATCTGCTCGCGGTTCACCTCGAACAGCGCCTCGACGTCGTCCATCACCGCGTCGGACTCGGCCTGCTCCAGAAAGCGCGCGTCGTCCCAGTTCTTGGAGACGTAGTACGCCTCCCTCTTGGTGGCGATGTCGTCCTGCGCCACCAGCTCCTTGCTGAGCGCCATCATGCGCAGCGTCTGGGCGAACGTCTTGACGGTCGAGACGGTGAGCGTCCGCTCCTTCTTGCGGCCGCGCATCTCGAAGTGCCCCTTCTTCGGATCGTACTTGACGTTCGACAGGCTCCGGAGCGGGAAGCGCAGGCGCGGCTTCTGCTTCTTGAGAATCGTCCTGCGCACTTCTTCGGCTGTATGTTCGATCTTCTTGACCGTCGCCGTCGCCATCGTCTCCTCGATTCCTCAGGACCTGGATGAAGCTCCCGCGCGCGCGCTCAGAACGAGGGCGTGCAGGGGGATGCGCACAGGGGCCTCGCCGAACCCGCGCCCCAGAACCTTCGCCACCGCCGCGATCACCTCGTCCTCGTTGATGCCGCCGCGCTCGCGAATGGTGTTGCCGACCGGGTTCCCCTCGACCAGGCCGGTGGCGAGGGAGCGCGCCGAAACGCTCGTCCCCTCGAACGACACCGGCTCGACCCGTATCTCCTTGAACCCAGCGTTCGTCGCCAGAGAGATCAGCTCGTCCTTGCGGTCCAGGCTGAACGGCACCTGGTAGAAGGTGGGGGGATCGCTCTTGAAGAACGAGTTGATCGTCTCGTGGGCGATCTTGGCGAACTGGTTCCGCTCCAGCGAATCCCAGGTGCTCAGCAGGCAGGTCCCTCCGGGCGCGAGGACGCGGCGCGCCTCCTTCATTGCCGCCGGCTTGTCGGGGACGAACATCAGACCGAACTGGCAGACCACGGCGTCGAACGACGCGTCCTCGAACGGCAGGGCGCAGGCGTCCGCCTGCTTCCACTCGATCCCCTTCGCATCCGGCATCTTGCCCCGCGCGTGCTGGATCATCGGCTCGTTGAGATCGGTCGCCACCAGGCGCCCCTTCGGGGGCAGGCGATCGAGAAGATGACGGGTGACGATCCCGGTGCCGCAGGCGATCTCGAGGACGCGGCCGCCCGCCTTCAAGTCGAGACGCCGCGCCAGATCGCGGGCGTACGGCTCGAACAGCACGGGACCGAGATGGCGGTCGTAGTTCTCGGGGATCGATCCGATGAAGCGGGCGTTGATGTCGGTCACGGCACGCGGCTCTTTTCGAGAGTCTCGGTGAGTGTCTTCACGACCTTCTCCTCCTCCGCCTTCGACAGGCCGAGGATCTCCTTCAGCGCGATGCCGATGTGCGGAATGTACGATTCAATGTAGGAGCGCTTCTTCTCCGCCTCGGCCAGGCGCTGGCGGTGGCGCAGGAAGCCCCCAAGCCGGCGGCCGACTTCCTGAAGCCCAAGGCGCAGCTCGCGGATGATCTCCGGATAGGAGGCGACCGCCTCCTTGCTCTCGGAGGTGAACGGCACCCAGACGCTGGCGACGTGCACGAACAGGACCATCGGCCCGGTCGGCAGCGCCCCCTTCCCCTGCTGCATTCCGTAGTTGCGCCAGTCGGTGGTGAGGGCGCCGCGCGTGATGGCGCAGGCCGACTGCTGATATTGCAGCGGCACGCGGTTGGCAAAGCGCCACAGGTCGATCAGCTCCTCCGCCGGCAGGTCGCCGCCGTACGCCAGGCCGGCCTCGACGATGAACGGGTTGCCGCGGTAGACGGCCGGCGGCCTGGTGGTCGAGGTGTAGAAATCGGCCTTCACCGCCTGCTTCAGCCCCTCGAGGATGAGCGCCTCGCCGATCGGCACGATGGTGTTGGTCGGCGGCGCCATGATCTTGACCTTCGGGATCGCCCGGAACAGCGCCTCCACCTGCGCCACGCCGAGCGCGCGCGGCTTCATCTCGGGGTTCAGTCCCGCCGCCTTGCAGATCTCCTCCGCCACGTTCGCCGAGACGCGCGAGAAGTCGCTCTGCAGCGCCCCCTTGAGCGACCGCCCCTTGGTGTCGCGCAGCATCGTGATCAGAACGCCCAGCTCGACGCCGTACGGGTGCGGCTTGATCGCCAGCGGCTCGCGCGGCAGCTCGGTGGTGAGGCGCTCGCGGTGGAACTCGTCCCCCTTGGGCGGCTTGTAATGCACCGTCGCGTGCGGATTGGCGAGCGCCGACTGCATGACGTAGTCGTCCACCGACCGCCGCCCCTTCTTGTAGGTGCCGGCGAGGTCCATCTCGACGCGCGTGCCGTGCGCCACGTCCCATTCGACCTCGCGGTCGGTGAGCACCTTCGGCTCGTTGCGCGTCGTGTCGATCTGGATCTCGAAGAAGTGCGGCGGCTTGTTCTTGCCGGTGCGCGACGTGATCTTCACCGGCTGTCCGGTCGTGAGCTGGGCGTACATCCCGGCGGCCGAGACGCCGATCCCCTGCTGGCCGCGGCTCTGGCGCAGAACGTGGAACTTCGATCCGTACAGGAGCTTGCCGAACACCTTGGCGACCTGATTGCGCACGATGCCGGGGCCGTTGTCGGTGATCGACACCTTGAAGCGATCCTCCGCCAGCTCCTCGATGGCGATCGTGATCTCCGGCAGAATACCCGCCTCCTCGCAGGCGTCGAGCGAGTTGTCGACGGCCTCCTTGGTGGCGGTCAGAAGCGCCTTGGCCGGATTGTCGAAGCCGAGGAGGTGCCGGTTCTTCTGGAAGAACTCCGCGACGCTGATCTCGCGCTGCCGCTTGCCGAGCGACTCCGCCGTCTCGCGGCGGCGGGAGGGACCGGCGGCAGCGGGCGGCTTGGACGGGGCAGTCTCGCTGGCGGAGGCCTCGGATGCTGGAGCCTCGACCGCAGCGGGTTCCGCCGCAGCAGCCTTCTCGGTTGCGGCTTTCCTCTTCGATTTCGGTCCGGTCGCTGCTTTCGCGCGCTCTCGGAAG
>DATFVU010000154.1:0-4192 GCA_035260145.1 Candidatus Polarisedimenticolia bacterium
CCGCCGCAGGCGTCGACGGCCTCGCTGTCATGAGCCCAAATCCGTGAGGCGCTCACTCCGACTGGCAGCGAAACGACGACTGCAGCGAGAACGACCAGGAATCTCTTCATCTTGCGCCTCCCTTGCCTGACCACGGTGACCTCGCATCCCAACGTATGTCACTCGTAAACCGAGTCAAGCGGGGTCCGATGCACGCGAAGACTTGAGGAAGGTGGAGCCGACGGCCGGGGTTGAACCGGCGACCTACTGATTACGAATCAGTTGCTCTACCACTGAGCTACGTCGGCGCCAAGATGCGAAGAGGCCGTAGTTTAAGCGGGAGAGAGCCCCGATGCAAGCGCCCGGGGCCTGACGCGGAATGGCACGCGGCGGCCCCGACCCGCCAAATTTTGGCACTCCCGAATCGGCGGTCGACCTTGCGCGCCACCGGTTGAACGCTATGTTATGACGACAGTTACGCCTCGGGAGGGCGTCGCGGTGGATCTGGCACTGTCCTTGCCCTCTTTATGGCGGGAGAGTGAGCCGATGACGAGCCTCAGAAGGATTGACAGAAGGAGAACGGGCGGGTTCACGCTGGTCGAGCTTCTGATCGTCGTGGCGATCATCGGGATCCTGGCGGCGATCGCACTGCCGAATCTTCTGAACGCGATCGACAAGGGAAAGCAGAAGAGGAGCATGGCCGACATGCGATCGATCGGCACAGCGATCGAGGCGTACGCCACCGATACCGCCTGCTATCCGCTGTCGATGGCGAGCTGGGCCACGCTCAAGACGATCCTCGACCCCTACTTCATCAAGCAGCCGCCCGACGGCGACGGTTGGAGCAAGACCTGGGACGCCACCACGACCTCGAACGGCACGGCGTACACCGTGGCGAGCTACGGCAAGGACGGCCTGCTCGGCACGCGCGGCGGCGGCATGACCACGGACTTCAACTGCGACATCGTCTTCAGCGGCGGCCAGTTCTTCCAGTGGCCACAGGGGACGCAATCGTAGCCGTTCCGCCGTCCCCGCATTGACCCGCGATCGGCCGCCTGCCTAAACTCGCCCGGTGGCCGTTTCCTTCCAGACCCTGGCGCAGGAGCGGCGCGCCGAGACGCGCGAGCGGCGCTCCCGTTTCATCGCCACGGCGACTCCCGTGCGCGACGAGCGCGAGGCACGCCTGGCTCTCGACAGGGTGCGTCAGGAATTCCCCGACGCCAGCCATCACTGCTGGGCTTCTGTGATCCAGAGCGGGGGCTCCGACCCCCGTGAGGCCTGGCACGACGCGGGGGAGCCCAGGGGAACCGCGGGCCAGCCGATCCTGCAGGCGATCCGCGGCGCCGATGTGCGGGATCTGATCGTCGTCGTGACCCGGTATTTCGGCGGGACGAAGCTGGGGAAGGGGGGCCTGGCGCGCGCCTATCGCGCGGCGGCCGCGCGGGCGCTCGAGGGGGCGCCGCGGCGCGCCACGATCCCGCTCGGCGTCCTCCTCGTGGAACTGCCGCTGCCGCTCGACGGAGAGGCGCGTCACCTGGTGGCGCGCCACGCCGGTCGGGTGGAATCGTCGGACTATCGCGACCCGGGGCGCTGCGTCCTGCGCGTGCTGGCGCCGCGGCAGTCGCTCAGCGCTCTCGAGGGGGATCTGCGGGCGCTGGCGCGAGGCGGGGCGCGCATCGAGGAGATCGACGAGACGATTTGATCCCGTTGCCCGCCGCTGCTATCATCGGCTGCCCGCGGGGGAAACGGCATGCCCCTCTTCAAGGATCAACCTCCGAAAGATGATCGCAGCCGCGGCGTGACCCTCATCGACCGCGACGTCACGCTGGTCGGTGAGATCGTCTCGGAGGAGAACATCCGGCTGCGCGGACGGGTCGAAGGGAATCTCGTGACCTCGGGGTCGGTCGTCATCGAGCCGCACGCCTCGGTGCGCGGCGACATCACCGCCGAAAACCTGATCGTCGAGGGGACGGTCGAGGGGAAGGTGGTGGTGGCGCGCAAATTCGAGCTGAGGCCGACGGGGAGGATGCGGGGCGACATCCGGGCCTCGGTGGTGGCGATCGCCGAGGAGGGTTTCCTGCAGGGGAAGGTCCTGGCGACCGAGAGAATCTCGACCAACACGCGTGGGCGACGTCTCGAGCGGGACTGAGGGAGGGCCGCCCGCCGCGGGCCCGGCCGGAAGGCGCAGGACCCCGCTCCTGATCTTCCTGGTCGCCGGATCCCTGCTGACGGCGCTCCTGGTGACCTACACGATCCTGCACCGGCCGCCCGCATTACCCGCCGACGCCAATCACCTCAAGCCGCAGCAACCGGCCGACTGCCTGGAGTGCCACGGTCCCGGCAAGAGGAGTCCGCGCAAGCCGAGCCACCCGCCGGCCGAGGGGCAGTGCTTCAATTGCCACGAGCCAGCCTGAAAGGCGATCGGGCCACGCGTCCGATCAGCTGGGCCCCGACCCGCGGCGAGAGCAGAATGAGTCGCCGCTTCAACGTCCGATAGCTCTGCCGCCCGGCGATCAGATCCGACAGGACGCGCGCGATCGAGGGGCTGGCGGCGCACAGGAACACCAGCCGCTCGATGAAGCGGCGGTCGAAGAATCGCCCGCCGTGCGCCGCTGCCCAGGACAGCTCGAGGGCGCCGTGGCGCGCCCAGCTCGCCGCGTAGTCCTCCGGGCGGCCCGCGATAAGCGCCTCCGCCAGGAGGTCGCCCGACAGCATCGCGTAGTAGATCCCCTCGCGCGTCAGCGGGTCGACGAACCGCGCCGCGTCTCCGACCAGCGCCCAGCCGTCCCCCTGCACCCGCTCCGACAGCGGGTCCCGGGACGCCGCGGGGATGAGGGCGGCGTAGCGCACGGCAGCCGCGAGCGCCGGCGCGGGGTAGCGCTCCTTCAGGAAATCGTCCATCAGTTTCTTGAGCGCGGCGGCCGGCGGATCGCCGAGCGTGGCGCAGATGCCGGCCGACGAGTGATCGGGGCGCGGGAAGACCCACAGGTAGCCGTGCAGCCGCGGATAGAACTTCAGGGTGATGAACTCTTCCGACACGTCAGGAAGGTAGTAGCCGATCCCCTGAGAAGTCCCGTCCGCGCCGTTGCCCGGGAGGAGCCGCCGCCGGGCGCCACCGGAAGCGCCGTCCGCCGCCACCAGAAAATCGAACGGACCGAACGGACGGGGATCGTCCCCCGCAGGTGCACAGCGCAGGGTCCAGGCGGAGGCTTCGGAGTCCGCCGACATCACCCGCGCCCGCTCCCACCCGGCCCCGGCCGAGACGGCGCGCGCCAGCAGGAACGAGTGAAGATCCGCCCGGCTGAAGACGTACAGTGGATCCACGAGCGGGACGCGCGCCTCCCGGCCGGACGGAGAGACGATGAGGCATTCGCGGATCGATTTCGCCTTAAGGGCGGAGTCGTTCAGGAACGGGAAGCGCTCCATGCCGCGTCCGGGGATGCCGCCGCCGCACGCCTTCTCGAAGTGGGTGCGCGGCTCGAACACCGTGACGCGGAGGCCGGCTTCCGCCAGGCGCAGGGCGCACTGCGCCCCGCCCGGGCCTCCGCCGATGATGGCGACCGTCTGGATCCCCGTCCGCCGCATCCCGGAATTCCTCCGCGACCAGGTGGCTCATCGTAGCGGATGACGACCCCCGGCGGAAAGGGCGCGCGGCGCGTTGTGAGCCTCGCGGCCGTTCCGCTATAGTGGCGTCCGTGGCCTACTGGGTCGGAAAGATCCTCGAGGTCGTCGCGATGCTGACCCTGGGAGCGGCGCTCATCGTCTACGGCTTCGGGGAGGACGACATGAACGCCGAGCTCGGTTGGCTTCTGTTCGGAAGCGTGGTGTTCATCGTCGGACGGACGCTGGAGAGCCGCTCGAAGAAGGGGCACTGAGTGGATTCCGCGGCCCGGGACGAAACGGATGACGACCGGGTCGTCCGCATCCTCCTGGTGGAGGACGTTCTGCCGCTCCTGGAGCTCGAGAAATCGTATCTGAAGCGGACCACCTGCCGCGTCCTGACGGCCCGCACCGGGTCGCAGGCCCTGAAGCTCTGCCGGCGCGATCCTCCCGACCTCGTCTTCCTCGACGCGGCTATGCCGGACATCGACGGCCTCGCGGCCTGCCGCTTCCTGAAGGCGGACCCCCTCGCCGGCCGCGTCCCGGTCGTCCTCATCGCCTCGCCGGAGCGGCGCGAGGAGTGCGCGCGAGCCGGCTGCGACGGCGTTCTGAT
>DATFVU010000155.1:0-4858 GCA_035260145.1 Candidatus Polarisedimenticolia bacterium
GCGAACGGCGACCAGAAGCGCCACGCAGGCGGTGAAGCCGAGCTGCGGTAGCCGGCGCGGGGCTCTGGGCGATCGACCGGCCATGGAGCGGAAATCGTAGCATGGATCGTCGCGCCGATCGGGCGCCGGGGAGGCCTCAGCGTCCGACCCGGGCGTGTCGCACGCGAAGCGCCCGGGCGGAGGCGCTGGATTTGAAACGGAGGCTGCGAGAACCGGGAGGCTAGATCTTGGAGACGTTGGCTGCCTGGAGCCCCTTGGGTCCCTGGGTGATCTCGAATTCGACGGCCTGCCCTTCTTCCAGGGTCTTGTAGCCGTCGCCCTGAATCGCGGAGAAATGGACGAAAATATCCGTTCCATCCTCCTGCTGGATGAATCCGTACCCCTTGCTGTTATTGAACCACTTCACCTTTCCCTTGGCCACAGGGATCCCTCCTCAACCAATCGCGGTGCCGTCGATCGGCGCCACCGCACGCGCCTTCGTCCCGAACGTCAGGACAAAAAAAATCCACAAAAGCAACGGCTCTTGTGGTCGGTTCCCGTCCGCACAGAGAGCAGGCCTACTACTACCCTAGCGGGACGCCCTTGTCAACTGTCTTTTCGGTCCGGAGGCACGCCGGGTGCGGCGTCCAGAAGGTTGCGCTTGCGCTCGCGCAGCGCCTGCATCTCGCCGGCCACCTGTCGCAGCAGGACCAGCGCCCCCTCGCGGTTTCCCGACTCGAATTCGCGCGCGGTCAGCCGGACCTGTCCTTCGATCGCCTGCAGCCCCCGCAGATCCTGGTCCAGCTCGTCGCGAAGTCCCTGGGTGGCCGCGTTGAACGCCTCCTCCATCTCCTTGAAGTTGTCGTGCTTTCGAAGGGCGATGCGCGTCCCCCAGCGGCCGGCCTCGAGGTCGCGCAGGGCGCGCGTCACTTTGTACACGACGCCCGCGGTCTTGTGAGTCTCGAAGATCTCGATGGCGAACACCACCGCCACGAAGAACAGGCCGACGGCCACGAGGTACAGCACCGATCGCAATTCGCCCTGGCCTCCCGAGACGTCGGGCATCTGACCCGCCAGCAGGCGCGTGTGTTCCAGGCTCAACAGATGGAACAGGGCGGCGGCGAATACGAGCAGAAACGCCATGCCCAGGACGGCGATGACCGCCGAGCGGACCTGGTAGGCGGGATCGACGACATAGTTGCGCCGGCGTCCGAACAGGCGGCGCGTCACGAATGCCAGGGGACCGCGCGCGGAATCATCGGTCGCCAGCCGCCCATCCATGAGGGTGTGGCCGGGACCTGCGTGCTGGCTGCCGGGGTGGGACTCCATCTCGTCTCCCGGGACCCGGCGCGGGCGCCGAATCCCTCCTTGCCCCGTCGGGGCGGACGGGCTCCGAGCAGGAATATAGGTCCGGGCATCCCGCTTGTCAAAAAAGCGGCCGGGGAATGGAGTCGCGTGTATCCTTTTCGGTGACCACGGGCGCCCGCCCCGCCGGGAAGGGCGGGCCGTTGCGTCGTGCGCTCGGGGGAAAGACATGAAAAAGATCACCACGCTGTGCGGCATTCTCGCCGCTGCCGTCGCCTCATCGGCGCTGTGGAGCGCCGGGGCTCCCGGCGCGAAGGACGAGAAGGACATCCGTGCCCGCCTCAAGGCCTATGCGCCCGTCAAGCTGCAGGCCGATCTGTCCCAGCTCGGCGTTCGCGATCGCGACGCGCTCGGCAAGATCGTGGCGGCGGTCGGCGCCATGGACGAGATCTACTGGAAGCAGATGGGCCGCCAGGCTCTCGAGGCGCGCCAGGCGTTCGCCGGGGCCACCGACGCGGTCGATCTCCTGTACCGCGACTACATCCGGATCAACTTCGGTCCGTTCGACATTCGCAACGGCAACGAGCGGTTCGTCACCGTCGGCTCCTCGAACGGCCCGCGCCGCCCGGGCGCCGGCTTCTATCCCGACGACCTGACGAAGGAGGACTTCGAGAAGCGTCTGAACGACTACCCCGAGCTGCGCGAGGACTTCGAGAGAATCAACACGGTCATCCGGCGCGTGGACGGCACGCTCGTCGCCATCCCGTACGAAAAGGTCTATCTCGACCCGCTCGCCGCCGCCTCGCGCGCCCTGGCGGAGGCGGCGACCCTCGTCGACAGCGCGAGCCTGAGGAAATACCTGTCGCTGCGGTCGGAGGCCCTGCTGAGCGGCGATTTCTACGCCTCGGATCTCGCCTGGCTCGACGTCAAGGACAACGCGCTCGACGTCGTGATCGGGCCGATCGAGACCTACGACGACGAGCTTCTGGGGCTGAAGGCGTCGTACGAAGGAGCGGCCCTCGTCAAGGACGCGAAAGAGAGCCGCGCTCTTCAAGTGTACAAGGAGAACATGAAGGGGATGGCGGAGGCGCTTCCGGTGGAGGCGCGCTTCAAGCAGTCGAACACGGGCGGCGGCAACGTCCTCGAGGTGATGAACGTCGTGCGCTTCTCCGGCGACTTCAACGCAGGGATCAAGACGGTGGCCGCGTCGCTCCCCAACGACGAGAGGGTCATCCAGGAGAAGGGGGCCAAGAAGCAGATCTACAAGAACGTGCTGGAGGCGAAGTTCGACACCATTCTCATGCCGATCGCCCGGATGTTTCTGCCGAAAAAGGACTCGGAGCTGGTGACCCGGGAGGCCTTCGTGACCAACGTCCTCCTGCACGAGCTGTCTCACACGCTCGGCGTCGATTACGTGGTCGGAAAGAAGGATCTGACGGTGCGCAAGGCGCTGCAGGAGCGCTACTCGGCCATCGAGGAGGCGAAGGCCGACGTCGTGGGGATCTTCAACATGCAGTACCTCGTGGCCCGGGAGATTTTCTCCGATGAGGAGGCGGAGGGGAACCGCGCCGCCTACCTCGCCTCCATCTTCCGCTCGGTCCGCTTCGGGACGGCCGACGCGCACGGCCGCGCCAACGCCCTGCAGCTCAATTACCTCCTGGGTGCGGAAGGGATCGAGTTCGACAAGAAGAAGGGGGAATTCTCCGTGCATCCCAAGAAGTTCGAGCCGGCCATCACCAGTCTGGCGAAGGAGCTTCTCGAGATCGAGGGGACGGGGGATTACGACCGGGCCGGTGATCTCTTGAAAAAGTACGGCGATCTCGATTCGAGCCTGCGCGACGCCCTCGCCAGGACCGCCGAGGTCCCGGTCGACGTGACGTTCACCTATCCACTCTGAGGGCGGAGCCTTGCGGTTCAGGGACGCGGACCGCGACGAGATCGAACGCGTCCTGGCCGGCCGCCACATCGGCCTCCTCGATTCCGCCCGGGGAGGCGCGCACGAGAGCCTCCTGGTCGGGTGCGACGAGAACGGCCGGATCCGGGTCGCGCTGCGTCTCCGCTCGCTTCCGGGAACGCTCGACGGCCGCGCCGTGCGGATCGCTCATCTCACCGACGCGTTCCCGGTCGACGGGCCCTCGGGAGCGGACGAAGCCGCCGACCTGCGCCGGGAGGCGCTTCGGCAGGCGCGCGAATCGGGTCACGCCCTGGCGATCGAGATCATGAAGGTCGCCGGAGAATCTCCCGGCCTTCAGGGCTTCCGCGCCCTGCCGTGCAGCGAAGCGGCCTGTCGCACGCGGCTTCCTGTTCCCTGGCCGAAGGAGCCGCCCTGGCTGCGCGCCGGAGAGGAGGCGCCCGGGCGCGTGCCGGGGCTTCGTCCCGGCCACCCTGGGGACATCGACGCCCTGGCCGGAATACACGCGGAGGAGATCGCCGCACAGCGCCTGCGCGTCGATCGCCCCCGCGACCTCTGGGATCGGTTCGTCCTGGCGCGTGACCGGAGCTCCCCCTTCTGGGTGATCGACAGGGGCAAGGGTGTTGAGGCGTATGTCCTGTTGAGGACGGAGGGTCCGACCCTGCGCTGGTGCGAGCACGGCGCGCGGCGGGGATCGGAGGAATTGCTCGCCGATCTCTTCTGGTGCGCGCTGGGCTGGGGGCGCGCGCGGGGCCTGCAACGGATCGAGGGGTGGCGGCTTCCTGAGATCCTGACCGTAGAGCCGCTCTACCCGACCTCGGACAGACAAAGGAAGACGGACGTCGTGATGCTCATGCCGCTCGATCCGAGCGCTCCGTTTCCGGATCTCGCCCGGGAGGGGGACTGCCGTCTGTGGGAGCTGGACGGATTTCGGGACGACCCGCCGCCCGGCGCCCCGTCCGCCGGCTAGTGGAGCTTTTTGCGCGCCTCGATCAGCTCCTTCTCGAGGCGCGTCTTCTTCTCCATCAGGGCCGACACGTCCTGGGTCGTGTCCATGCCGGTCATGCCGGCGGTCCGCCCCGCCTGCGCCATCTGCTCGTTGATGCTCGCGAGCTCCTTTTCCAGATCCCGGACATGCTGCTCCTCGGCGCTCAGCGCGCTCGGCATCAGGGAAAATTGTCCCGTCCTCATGTAGTTCACGCCGACCCAGAGACCCACGAGCACGACGATGAGAACGACCAGTTTCTTCATCGGACCCCCCCTCGAGTTGTGGGCGTGCGGAGGAACTGGCGGAAGCGTGTGGGAATCGAACCCACCAAAGCCGGGTTCCCCCGGCTCCCAACGGATTTGAAGTCCGCGCAGGACACCAGCCCCGATGCGCTTCCGTCCGCCCCGCAGTATAGCAGCCGGAGCCCCGCGACCGTTTCAGCGCCCGCGAGAACATAGACTCCGGTGACCGGGAAATCAACGGAAGGCCGGCGGGCGGGGAGAGCGTTCGAGCCCATAGTATGATGAGGACGAAAGACGGGAGGTGGGGTGGCCGGAAGCGAGCGCGAGACTCTGGATGTCGATGTGCTGTTCGTCGGAGGCGGGCCGGCGGGGCTGGCCGGCGCCATCCGCCTGAAGCAGCTGATCCGCGCGCACAACGAAAAGATCGCGCGC
>DATFVU010000156.1:0-2966 GCA_035260145.1 Candidatus Polarisedimenticolia bacterium
GCGCTGGAGTTCCTGGCCCGCCGTGCGAACATCGAGCTGGACGACGCTCCCGCAGCGGCCCGCAAGCACGCCAAGAAGCCGCTCTTCGATGTCGTCAACTGGGCCGCCACACAGTACCAGACCTGTTACACCGACTCGGCGGACGCGGCGGAGGCGCGTCGCTACCTCGGTGAGCGCAAGCTGCTGGGGCCGACGCTGCGCCGCTTCGGCGTCGGCTACGCGCCGCTCGCAGGCGACTGGCTGGTGAAGCAAGCCACCGCCGCCGGGGTCTCGCTCGATCACCTGGAAAAGGCCGGGTTGATCGCACGGCGAACGCACGACAGCGGCTTCTACGATCGCTTCCGCGACCGCGTGCTGTTCCCGATCCGGGACTCCCTGGGGCGCCCGGTCGGCTTCGGCGGACGAATCTTACCGAATTCTCCTCTCGCATCCCGCGGCCCAAAATACTACAACTCTCCTGATACACCCCTCTTCAACAAGAGCGAGCAGCTGTTCGGGCTGGATCTTGCCCGAACTCCCGCCTCGAAGGAGGGGTTCCTGGCGGTTGTCGAGGGCTACACCGATGTGCTGATGGCGCATCAGTGCGGCATCGGCAACGTGGTGGCGACCATGGGCACCGCCCTCACCGCCACCCATGTGTACAATCTGCGACGTTTCGCCGGTTCCGCCGACGCGGGCATGCCTCGGGTGGTGTTAGTATTTGATGCAGACGATGGCGGCAACACGGGCGTTGATCGCGCGCTGGGGATCTTCGCCAGCCAGGAGGTGGACCTGGCCATCGCCATGCTGCCCGCCGGCCTCGACCCGTGCGATCTGCTGACGCAGGACGGCGGAGCGCAGAAGTTTCGCGACATCCTCGCCTCGGCAGTCGATGCCCTGGATTTCAAGCTTGCCCGCGTCCTCGCGGAAGGGGGAGCGGTGGGCGTCGAGGGGCAACGCCGGGCCGTCGATGCGGTGCTGGCCATCATCGCCCTGGCGCCGGAGATGTCGGGGCAGGCTGGTGCTGTCAAACGCGAACTGATCGTCACCCGGATCGCCCGGCGCCTGGTACTCAAGGAGGAGACCGTATGGGCACGCCTCGAAGAGCTGCGTGCGGAGGAGCGGCGGCGTTCCGCGGAGCGGGACAGTCGTCCTGCCGTGCAGCTCCGGTCGGACGAGCGGGAGGCCGAGAGCGAGGAGGAGTACCGCGCGGCCCGCGCGGCCCCGGAGGAGCGGCAGCTCCTCGAGATCCTCCTTGCTGAGCCGGCGCTGGTGGGCCGCGCCATCAAGGGGGTGACGCCGGATGAGGTCCGCCATCCGGGCCTGCGGAAGATGCTCGAGGGGCTTTCCGCCCTGCACGCCGAGGGCCTGGAGCCGTCGATTGACCAGCTGCGCGTCCGCATCCTGAATCCGCGGCTGGCGGAGTACATTCTCAAACTGTGTGATGTCGGTCGGCAGAACCCCGACCGGCCGGGCTATCTCGACAAACTCCTGAAGTTCTTTCGCGATCGCCGGGCCGAGCGGGACAAGCAAGAGATCAGCAACCAGCTCCACGCTGCCAGGGACCACACGGCGGCGCTGGAACTGCTGCGGCAGCTGCAGAACCAAGAGGGCCTGTAAGTCTCGATTTTTGATTTTCGATTTTCGATTGGGGGTTCCGACGGATCGGAACTCTCGGCCGGGGGTCCAGCCGGAATCAAACACCGCGCACGACTCGCACCCTTGCGACTACCCGCCATCCAATCGCAAATCTGAAATCGCAAATCAAAAATCGCCGAGGGGAGGGTTTGATGGAGAAGATCGACGAGGGCCTGAAAACTTTGCTCGACCAGGGCAAGGAGAAAGGCTACCTGACATACGGCCAGGTCAACGACTATCTGCCGGATAACGCCGTCAACCCCGAGAAACTGGATCAACTCCTGGTCCTGCTCGAGGACCAGGGCATCGAGCTGATCGACGAGGCGGAGGCCGAGGAGCGCGAGGGCGGCGCCGCCGAGACCCCCGAAATTGACGACGAGCTGCGTGCCGAGATCGATCTCGGCTTTCTCGAAGAGGAGGACGGCCGCCGCATCGATGATCCGGTGCGGATGTACCTCACGCAGATGGGCGAGATCCCGCTCCTGCGCCGCGACGAGGAAATCGCGCTGGCCAAGAAGATTGAGGTCACTCGCAAGCGCTTCCGTCGCAAGGTCCTCGAATGCGACGGGGTACTTCGCCAGGTCGTCGAGACCCTCAAGCGCGTCTTCACCGGCGAGCTTCCCTTCGATCGCACCGTCAAGGTTTCCCTCACCGAGAACCTCGAGAAAGACAAGATCCTCCAGCGGATGCCGCACAACCTGCGGACGCTCGAACATCTGATGGAGCAGAACGAGCGCGACTTCGAGAAGATCCTCGATCCCCGCGTTTCCGAGGACGACAAGCGGAAGTTCCGCCGCAGTCTCCGCCTGCGGCGCCGCAAGACGGTCACGCTCGTTGAGGAATTGTCGATCCGCACGCAGAAGGTCCAGCCGCTCATGAAGAAGCTGGAGCAGATCTCGTCGCGGATGGACGAACTCGAACGCCAGATCGAGGAACTGAAGGGTGACCGCAGCCGACGCGAGGACCTCGCCAACCTCGAGAAGGAGCTGCACGACTACATGATGCAGACGCTCGAGGAGCCGGCGAGCCTGCGCAAGCGCGTCGAGGTCGTCCGCAAGCGCTTTACCGAGTACGAGCATGCCAAGAAGGAACTATCCGGCGGCAACCTGCGTCTGGTGGTATCGATTGCCAAGAAGTATCGCAACCGCGGCCTGTCGTTCCTCGACCTGATTCAGGAAGGCAACACCGGTCTGATGCGGGCCGTGGACAAGTACGAGTATCGCCGCGGCTACAAGTTCTCGACCTACGCGACGTGGTGGATTCGCCAGGCGATCACCCGCGCCATCGCCGACCAGGCCCGCACCATCCGCATCCCCGTGCACATGATCGAGACCATCAACAAGCTGATC
>DATFVU010000157.1:0-4435 GCA_035260145.1 Candidatus Polarisedimenticolia bacterium
CGGGCGCGTCCCGGTCGTCCTCATCGCCTCGCCGGAGCGGCGCGAGGAGTGCGCGCGTGCCGGCTGCGACGGCGTTCTGATCAAGCCGTTCGACTCGAGCGCCTTTCTGGACGTGGTGCGTCGCCTCGTCCCGCTCCTGGAGAGACGCGAAAGCCGGATCCCGGTGAGCTGCCGCGTCGAGTTTTCGTCGCGGGTCGGGTCCTACATCGCCTACACGCGCGACCTGAGCGCGCACGGGCTGTTCCTCAAGAGCCCGAGACCGTTCGCCCTCGGCACCCGGCTCAAGATGTTGATTCATCTGCCCGTGCCCCGGGGCCAGGCTCCGGCGGAAAAACCGGCGCCCCTCCCGGTCGAGGGAGAGGTGCGTCGGATCCTGCGGCCGTCCCCCGTGAAGCATCTCCTGGCCGGGATCGGGGTGCGGTTCGTGGACGCCCCGGCCGGGACGCTTCGGGCCATCGAAGAATTCATCGCGGCGCGGCGATCGCGGTAAACCCCGGGGCCGCCGCGAACGTTGGATCCATGACGGAGGGGGTGTGGAGGCGGATGACTTCGCCCTCATGGACGGCGTCAAGAGCGGACGATCCGGCGCCTTCGAGGCCCTCGTCGAGCGTTACCAGCGCCGGCTGTACCGCGTGGCCGTCGGCTACCTGCGCAATCACGAGGACGCTCTCGACGCGGTGCAGGAGACCTACGTGAAGATCTACGTGGCGCGGGAAAGCTATCGCCCCAGCGCGCATCCGTTCACCTGGGCCGCCCGCATCCTGGCCAATCATTGCATCGACAGGATCAGGCACCGCCGCGCCGTGCCGGAGCAGTCCCTGGACGACCTCCCGGACGGACGTCCGGGCCGGGCGGCCGCCGCCCTGGCCGCGCCCGACGAGGCCGCCCCGGAGCGCCAGGAGCGGCGCGAGCTCGGGCGAACGCTCCTTCTGGCTATCGACAGGCTGCCGGCGCGGCAGAGGGAGATCTTCATCCTGCGGCATTTCGGGGAGATGCGTCTGGAAGAGATCGCCGCGGCGCGCGGCTGCGCCCTGGGGACGGTCAAATCCTCGCTGCACCGGGCCGCCGCGGCCCTGCGCGACCATCTGGCGCGCCTCGATCCGGCGCTTCGCAGAGCCGAGGAGGAGGCCTCATGAGCCCCCTCCGCCCGCCGCGCGCCTGCCGTGCCGCCCGCGAGCGTCTGGCGCTCCACTACTATGCCGCGCTCGACGCCGCCGAGGAGGAGACGCTCGAGCGTCATCTCGGGTCGTGTCCCGCCTGCGCGCGCGAGTGGGATCTCGTGAAGCGGGCGCTCGACGCGCTCGATCCGCGGGCGATCGCCCCGCTCGAGCCGACGGTCGACTGGGGTGAGTTCGCCCGCTCGACCGCCTCGCGGGCGCGCGCCGCGGCGGCGCGGGAGCGGCCGGTACTGCGGCGCGGGCCGTGGGGCATCCCGGCCGCGGCGCGCCTGACGGCGCTGGCGGCGGTTCTGGCCGCGGCCCTTCTGGCGCTGAGCGCCTGGCTGCGCACGCGCACGGAGGCCCCGGCGCCGGTCGACGGGGAGCCGCCCGTCACGATGCTCGAGTCGGCCCACATCATCGAGGATCGGCTGGGGCACCAGGGGGCCGCCCGCTACCTCCGCGACAGCCGCGCCCTGCTTCTCAACCTCGTCGGCCCGGCGGCCCCCTGCCGCAAGTCGGACGGTCATTACGACATCACGCTCGAAAAGGAGAAGTCGCGCCAGCTGCTCCGGCGCAAGAACCTCTACGACGGGGATCTGCTTACGCTCGAGGACCGGCGACTGGCGACGCTGGTGGCCCAGCTCGAGTCGGTCCTGATGGAGGTGACAACACTCGACGACTGCGCCACGGCGCGGCAGATCCATGACCTGCGCGAGCGCATCGAGACGCGGGAGATCCTGCTGCGCATCGACCTGATGACGCGCGAGATGCAGCGGAGGGAGCATGTCGTCTGACGCCTCGAGGCCGTCCCGGCGCGGGCGCCCGGCGGCGGCGCGGGTCGTCGCCGCGGCCCTGTCGCTCGTCCTGGCGTCCGCCGTCGCGGGCGCGCCCGCGACGGAAGACGATCTGTTCCGCCAGGTGAAGGTGGCGGTCTTCGATCAGGACTGGGCCCAGGTACTGCGCGATTGCGAGGAGATCCTGGCTCGCTACCCGTCGGGCTCCAGGGCGTCCCAGGCCGCCTTCTACCGGGCGCGCGCGCTGACGCGCATCCCCGGGCGCGAGGAGGAAGGCGTCAAGGCGTTCAGGGAGTTCGTCGCGGCCCACCCGGGCGATCGGGTGATGGTCGAGCAGGCCTGGGCGGCGCTGTTCGCGTCCGCCTGCGAGGCGCGCGGCGCGCCTCGACCCGACTGCCGGGTCCTCCTCAAGGAGGGGCTGGACAGTCCCTCGCGATACGTCGCCACCCTGGCCGCGATCCGCGTCAGCGACACTCCCGACGTCGACCTCCGCCGCCGGGCGCTGGTGACGCTGAAGAAGGCGTACGAGGGGCAGACCGACGCGGACATCCGCAACGAGATCCTGATCGCCATCCTGAAGATCGATCCCAAACAGGTCCCGCCGCCCGAGCCGGCGAGGAGCCCGTCGCCGCCGGCGCACGGGGCCGCCCCCAAGGGGGCGCCGAGCCTGATTCGCATGTCGATCTACAACAAGGTGGAGAAGCGCTACGAGCTCAAGGTCAATCTGCCGGTCGCCTTCGCGCGCATGCTGATCGAGGCGATGGGGGACGAGCAGAAGCAGGAGATCCAGAAAGAGGCGCGACAGAAGGGGATCGATCTGGACGACATTTTCGAGGCGATCGAGAAGTCGGGAGCCGGCAAGCTCCTCGAGGCCGACAGCGACGACAGCCACATCGAGATCTGGATCGAGTGAAGGAGGGGCCGGTCAGCGCCGGCTCGCGGGCCGTCCTCCGTCCGGGGCCGCCTTGCCTTTCTTCTTGCAGTCGGGCTCGACCTTCTTGAGGAGATCGAGGATCGTCGCTCGCCTCTCTGTGTCGCTCTCGAGATCGCGCGCGGCCTCGAGACTCTCCTGGGACTCGCAGGGGTGGCCCAGGGCGTGCTCAGTGTTCGCGATGCGCATGCGGGCGTCGACGCTCTTGTCGTCGTCGGCGGCCGCCCCCTGGTAGTAGCGCAGCGCCATCTCCAAAAGACCCTTCCGGTAGAAGGCGTCACCGAGCCTGAGCCGCACGCGCGGGTACTTCGGGTTCTTCGCGCCGCACACCTGATAGGCCTCGATCGCCTCGTCGACCTGGTCGCGGCGCAGGAAGATCTCCCCCATCTTGAAATAGGTGTCGGCCAGCTCCGGGCTGATCTGCATCACGCGCCTGTAGTCGTCGAGCGCCTGATCCATCCGGCCGCGGGCGGTGTCCAGCTCGGCGAGGGCCAGGTAGATCTCGCCGTTGTCCGGCCAGATCTGAAGCGCCGCGTGGTAGTCGGCGTCGGCGAGATCCCAGAGCCCCTGCGCCTTCCGGGCCGCCGCCCTCCCGAGAAGCGCCGCCAGGTAGTGCGGCGATCGCTCGAGCGTCTCACCGAACTCCCGCACCGCCTCGTCGTAGCGCGCCAGGCGCAGGTTGGAGCTGGCGGCCAGGGCCCGCGGCAGGTGATCCGGCGAGCGGCGCACCGGCGGCTGATCGAAGGCCAGAAGGGCGACGTCGTAGCGGCCTCCGAAATAGGCCGACTGCCCGATGAGTGTGAAGCGCGAGGCGCGGGCGCGATCGACCACCAGGAGGCCGAGGCCCAGGACCGCCGCGAGCCACAGCACACCCGGGACGGTGCCGGCCGCGAAGCGGCGGACCGCGGAGATCGGGCGCTCCTCCGGCAGAAGCCTTCGGGCGAACGCCGGTGCCGCGCGCAGCCGCAGAGCCGCCGACTCGACGATTCCCGCGGCGGTCCAGAACAGGAGCGCCGGCGCCGGCTCCTGGAACGGCGCCCCCAGGAACGCGGCCCCGATCAATGCGCCCACGGCGGCGAA
The DNA here is from genome assembly GCA_035260145.1 of Candidatus Polarisedimenticolia bacterium. Classification (GTDB taxonomy): domain Bacteria; phylum Acidobacteriota; class Polarisedimenticolia; order Gp22-AA2; family Gp22-AA2; genus Gp22-AA3. The sequence continues at coordinate 3,966 of DATFVU010000157.1, forward strand.
AGCGGCCAGGCCGGCGGCGTCCCAGGGCGGCTCCGCCCTCGCGGTCGCCAGAAGGGCCAGCAGGCCGACGAGCAGCACCAGGAGCGCGAAGGCGAGTCCGCCGAGAACGCCGGTTTCGGCCGCCATCTCGAGGAACGCGTTTCCCGCGTGCACCGCCTGGTGGCTGAGCGAAAAGGGGGAGCCGGCGGAGGTCCAGGCCACCTCCAGGAAACCGTGCCGGAAATCGGCCGGCCCCACGCCCAGAGGATGACGCAGGAGGAGCGTGCCGGTCGCCGGGATCGCCGCCGCCCGATCGGCCTTCGCGTCCCCCGTCGTCGGCGACAGAAGCGACGTGCCCGACAGCGGCTCGATCGCCTTGAGCGCGGGATCGATGAGCGCCAGCCGCGGCACCGACGCCGCGGCCAGCATCATGATCCCCGCGAGCAGGAAGGCGCGCAGGCCGGCGCCGCCAGGGTCAGGAAGGAACGCCG
>DATFVU010000158.1:0-5083 GCA_035260145.1 Candidatus Polarisedimenticolia bacterium
TACGAATGGAGCTTCGCGCGGCAGGAGCGGGAGCTTCCCGAAGCGGAGCACCGCGCCCACATGCACCTCCTGGACGAGATCGAGGAAGAGGAGCTCGAGAGTCTCGACCTGTCACGGGCCGACGACTACATCCTGTGGGCGGCCGCCCAGGCCTGCGAGGAGCTGGGGCGCGACCAGGCGTCCATCCATCTGTTGAGGCGGATCGCCGCCTCGACCTCGCCCCATCCGGCCCTGTATTACCCCGACATCCTGTTCCGCCTCGAAGAGGCCCTCAAGGATCGCGGCGAGTACGACGAGGCGCTCTCGCTGCTCGAGCGGGTGCGGCGGATCGATCCGGCCCTGAAGGACCGCTGCCTCGAGCGCAGGGCCGAGGTCCTGGTGCTGCGTGGCCAGCCGGACGAGGGGCTGAAGCTCTTCGAGAAGGCGGCACGCTCCTTCCCGGACGACCCCTGGGTCCCGCTGCGAGCCGCATGGGCCCTTTTGACGTCGGGGCGCTACGACGCGGTCCGGACGTGGATCGAGAAGGCCGGGCGGGCGCTCAGGCAGGTCGAGGACGAGGAAGATGCGCGCGGTGTCGCCTCCGAGATCGAGCGTCTGCGCCGCGAGGAGGAGACGCGCCGGGCCCGACGGGCGCGCGGCGGGACGAAAGGGGCCCCTCCGGGCGGGGGGCCCGGGTCCGTGAAGGAGGAGATCCTCGCGGCCCTGGACGCGGAGGAGGCGCTTTTGACCTCGGACCCGCCGCGCACCGCCGAGGCGCGGACCCGCGCCACGGAGCGGCTGTCGGAGTTGCACGCGCGCGCCTCGCGCGCCTGGGACGACGCGGTCGAGGCCCGGGACGAGCCGCTCATCGCGACGTTCGACGAGCTGCAGTGGGACGTCGTCGGCCTGGCCGAGCGCTTCGGGCTCGAACTGCCGGGGACGGAGGACGACTAGCGCTCGGCTGCCAGGCCCTTTACTGCTTCCGCTCCAGCTCCTGGTCGATGATGTCGGAGAAAGAGGCGAGATCGCGCGCGCCGACCATCGGGATGCCGTTGATGAAGAAGGTCGGCGTCCCGGTCACCCCGGCCTTGACCCCCTCATCGAAATCCTTCTGCACCTCGTCCTTGAACTTGCCGGAATCCAGACAGGCCTTGAACTTCTCCTTGTCGATGCCGGAGATGCCGCCGGCGGTCTCGACCAGCTCGTTCTGGGTGAGCTTCGACTGGTTGGCGAACATGGCGCTGTGCATCTCCCAGAACTTTCCCTGGTCCTTGGCGCACTCGGAGGCCTGGGCGGCGATGTTGGCGTTCTGGTGGAACGACAGCGGATAGTCGCGGTACACCAGGCGGACCTTGTCGCCGTACTTCTTCAGGACCTCGGTCACCGTCTGTTCCGCGCGGCTGCAATACGGGCACTGGTAGTCGGAGAATTCCACGATCGTGACCGGCGCCTTGGCGGGGCCCTTGGAGGCGTCGTCGTCCACGGCGACCACGGTCCGGGGCGGCTCGAGCATGGTCTTGGCCCCGTACTTCTGGCGCAGCGTCTTGTAGTAGGCCCGCTGCGCGTCCTGCATCTTCTGCCCCTTGAGCATCAAGGAGATCTGGGGTGCGATCTGTTCTTTTGTCTGCGCCCCGAAGCGCGCCTTGTTCTGTTCGTAGAAGGTGTCGATGTCGGACTGTGGTGGGTCGGCGACCTTGTCGGCGACTTCCTTCTTGATCAGGTCCTCCTTGCTCACCTTCTTGGCCAGGGCCTCCTTGGCCACGACCTCCTCGTTGACGAGGCCTTCGAGAGCCTGCCTGCGGGCCTCGTACTCGTCCTGGCGGACCTTGACGAGAGCGCTGGCCGCCTGGGCGTCGACGTCCTGCAGCGTGATCGTCTTGTCGCCGATAGTAGCCACGGTCGAGGTCGGGCTCAGCGCCGCTGCGGTCGCGGTCTTCTTGTTGTCGGCCTTGCTCGCCTCTTTGTCGGAGTCGCCCGTGGCCGCGGCGCACGCGAAAGCGGCAGCGGCGAACGCCACGACGGCGAGAGAGATGATCCCTTTGGTGCAGCGGTGCATGACGCCTCCTTTAGATCGTTATGGGTTCTCCTGGATTCGGCGGAGATTCTACTCCCGCAACGGCCCGGGGTAAAGACGTTCGACCGCTGTCGTCCCGGAGGCGCCGGTGCCCTGGCGGCACGGCGCCCTCCTGTTGCGACCTTTTGAAGACGGGTTCCAGGTGGTGGCCCGATTTCTACCCGAAAAGCCCATATGGAGGTACAATGCCCCTACCACCCAAGCGACATCCCCGAAGGAGGAGTGCGTTTCGATGAAGTACCGCCAGCCCGGCTACCAGGACCGGGAATATAAAGAAGAGCGCGAAAAAAGGCGGGAGGAGGATCGCGGACCACGCGGACCGCGCGAGCCGCGCGGCATGGCGCGTGAGGCGCGCCTCGTCACCCGCTGCTATCAGTGCGGAAACCAGCAGCCGGCTCTCGAGAGCGTTCCGACGGACGCGCTCTGCCCCAAGTGCGGAGCGGCCCAGCACTGCTGCCGGAACTGCGTGCATTTCGATCCCGGCGCCCGCTTCGAGTGCCGCCAGCCGATCCCGAAGCGCTTTCCCTCCAAGACGGCCGCGAACACCTGCGACTTCTTCAAACCGGAGAGCGTGCTCGACGCCACCGGCCGGCGCATCGCCAGCCCGGCCCCTTCCGCCCCTGCCACGGAGAAGGTCACCCCCGGGCGGGCCGCCTTCGAGGCGCTGTTCAAGAAGAAGTAATCTCTCGTCACGGGCGATCTCCTGACGGGAATCGACCTGATTCCCGCGCGGTGATCGTTCCGCGCCGTTAGTCCTCCGACGATTTCCTCTCCTCCCCGCGCGCCGTAACCTCCATCACGAGAGCGCGAGAGCCCTTCGCCGCCGCTCACGCGCCACAAGGAGGCTCTATGCACCCCTGCCTGAAGCACCCCGCCCGTGCACTCTACCTAGGTCTGTGCGTCGTGGTTTCCGTGTATTTCGCGGGGCGGCCGCTGCAAGCCGCCTGTCCTCCCGGGCAATCGAATCCGATCATCAGCGGGTCGGCGAAGGGGCGTCCGCCTATCGTGTTTTCCAACCTCGGGGGCGCTCCGACCGCCTCCTTCTTCGCGCTCGGGGCGGCCGGCCTCGCCAACAGCGGCATGCTTCCGGCCTCCGCCTGGCTGGTCAATCTCGGTGACCTGAACGGGGACGGTCTGCCGGAGTGGAGCGTCGAGGCCCCCGGCACGGGGGACGGGGGATGGGGGGATCCGCGCACCGTGGGCTGCCCCTCGACCCTGAGCCCCTCAAGGCCGCCCCTCGTCATCCAGATCCTCCACGATCAGGAGGACCGCGACGACGACGGGGTGTTCGACGTCTTCGAGGACCGGAACCACAACACGCTTCTCGACCAGGGCGAGGACCGCGACGGCGACGGCCGGCTCACGCCCCGGGACGGCTGCGAGGGGACGCTGCGGGAGGACGTCGACTGCGACGGGCATATCGATTACTTCTGGGAAGACCTGAACAACAACCACGTGATCGACGTCGTAAACGGCATCAACGAAGACAGGGACGGCGACCGGAAGCTCGATTACATCGACGAGGACCGGAACCATAACGGCGTCCTCGATCCGGGGGAGGATCGCAACCAGAACGGCCGCCTCGACACCTTCGACCCCTCCGATCCGTACTGGAACACGCATCCGCATCCGTATATCGAGGATCGCAACTTCGACCAGATTCTCAACGACCGCCCGCGGCCGCAGCCCACGGACGTGATCTACGAGTACTTCCCCGACGGCACTCGCAGGCAGATCGAGGCTTCGTACCCGTACGGCTCATTCGTCCCGGCCCCCGGGGCGATCGTCACGGCGCTCGTGACCTGGAACGGCGTGGCGTACGACCTGTCGGACATGCCGGCCTCGACGCGCCTGATCGCGACCACGCAGGATCTGTCGAAGGCGATGTCCGGCCGGTAGTCTGCGGCCGCTGTTGCGGGCCGGGACGGCGTGCTAGGATGTGACGCCGTCCCGGCTGGAGTCGCCGGGCGCCACACGGGACATCAGGTGTACAAGAGGTCCGCCCGCGACAATCCCCTCGGAACTTTTCGTTCACTCGCCGCTCTCCTCGTCATCGGCTCGCTCCTCGTTCCTCAGGTCGGCTGCCTGACAACGAGCGTGCCGCCGGTCGGCTCGCAGGAGGGCGGCTTCACGCCCGCCAGCGACGAGCTCCGCCTGTGGGACCAGGCGAAGGAGGAAGAGCGCAAGCTGCGCGACAAGGTGCCTCTCTACCAGGACCCGATCCTCGAGGACTACCTGAACCAGGTCGCTCGCCGGCTGCAACCGCCCGAGCTGGAGGGGCAGTCGCTGATCCGGATCCGGGTCGCCTCGATCCGGGACCCGACCCTCAACGCCTTCACCTTCCCGACCGGCTCGATCTACGTGCACACCGGCCTCCTGGCGCGCCTGGAGAACGAGTCGCAGCTGGCGGTCGTCCTCGGCCACGAGATGACGCATGCGACGCACCGGCACGCCCTCGAGTTCGAGCGCAGCGCCCGGAACAAGGCGATCGGCTTTTCGATCGCCGCGGTCGCCGCCAGCATCCTGGTCGCCGAGAAGGCCGGCGAGAAGGCGCAGGAGGGGGACTGGCAGAGCGCCTACGTGATCGAGCAGGTCGCCAACATCGTGGTCGGGCTCGGTTTGCAGCTGGCGTTCGTCGCCTCGGTCAACGGATTCGGGCGCGATCTGGAGCGCCAGGCGGATGAGGTCGGCCTGGAGCGGATCGTGACGGCCGGCTACAATCCGCGCCAGGCGCCGCGGGTGTTCGAGATCCTCAAGGACGACCACGGCGACGACCGCAAGATGGAGGTGTTCTTCTTCGGCAGCCACCCGCGCCTCGACGAGCGCATCGCCGACATGAACGGCCTCCTGTCCACGCGCTACAGCGGTGTCGGAAGCGAGGGGCGCACAACCGACACGCGGGAGTTCCGGATGCGCATGCGCGTCCTGGTGCGGGACGACGCCGCGGAAAACATCCGGCTGGGACGCCTGGGGAACGCCGAGGCGGAGATCGGCAGGGTGCTCGACCTGACGCCGAACGATCCGGTCGCC
>DATFVU010000159.1:0-2138 GCA_035260145.1 Candidatus Polarisedimenticolia bacterium
GCGAAAGTATCGGAACTGCAGCAGGAGCGGCCCGAGCTTGTGCTCCAGACGAAGGATCGACCGGAGAAAGGCGTCGCGCTCCTCCGCGCACCCTTCGAGCAGCCTGTCGTGCGTGATCACCTGGGGGAACTTGGCGGCGAAGACGAAGTCGGGCGGCGTGCGCTCGCGCCAGGCGTCCACCATTCTCTCGTCGGGGATGCGGTAGAAGGTGGCGTCCACCTCCACCGTGTCGAAGCGCTCGGAGTAGTGCTTCAGGAAAGCGGACGAGGGCATCCCGGGAGGATAGAAGACCCCCTCCCACGAAGGGGCGCTCCAGGAGGAGGCGCCGATTCGCAGCCTGGCGCGCGCGGACTCCACGACGCGCTCAGACTTCCCGCAGCGCCTTGATGATCTCCCGGCAGAAGGCGGGGAGGTCGTCCGGCTTGCGGGAGGTGATCAGGTTCCCGTCGCGCACCACCTCCTGGTCCACCACCTCCGCGCCGGCGTGCCGCAGGTCGTCCCGGATGGCCTGATAGCATGTCAGGCGCCTGCCGCGGACGATGCCCGCCGAGGCCAGCACCCAGCCGGCGTGGCAGATCGCCGCCACCACCCGCTTTTTCTCGGACAGCTCGCGCACCAGCTGCAGCACCGCGGGATCCTGGCGCAGGCGATCGGGAGCCCAGCCGCCCGGCACCACGACGCCGATGAAGTCGTCGCTTTTCGCCTGCGATGCGGCGAGGTCGGCCCGGATGGGATAGCCGTGCTTGGACGCGTACTCCTTCGCCTGGGGGCCCACGACGATCGCGCGATACCCCTCCTCCCGCAAGCGATACAGAGGGACCCACACCTCCATGTCCTGGTAGTCGTTCTCCACCAGGACGGCCACGCTTCCCTTGTCCATGCGCTCCTCCTTGGCTCGCGGCCGCGCCGCGGGCGAAGCCCCCTCAGGCCCGGCAGGGGATCGGCCGGCCCTCGAACTCCTCGATGGCCGCCTTCACGGCCGCCTCGATCGGCTCCGCCTTCCGGGTCGCGTAGTTGAACATCACCTGAATCGTCCGTCCTTCGGCCACCGCGCGACCCGAGCGCTCGTCGCGCAGGAGATACTCGAAGACGAACGAGGTGCGGCCGAACGAGGCGACGCGGATGTGCCCGTAGAGCTCGTCGTCGAGGGTGACCGGGCTTCGGAAGTCGCACTCGGCGCGGGCCAGGATGTAATCGAGATTGCGGCGCGACCGGATGCCCGGCACGGCCTTCCAGTAGGCGATGCGGGCGTTCTCGAAGTACGTCAGGTAGACGGCGTTGTTCACGTGGCCCATGCTGTCCAGGTCCCGAAAGCGCACCTCCATCGGGACGGCCAGGGGGAAGCCGGCCGCTTTCGGTTCGCCGCTCACCACATCGCCGCCCCGCCGTCGAGGTTGATCGATTGGCCGGTGATCCCCGAGCCCTCGTCGGAGGCCAGGAAGAGCGCCAGCCGGGCCACCTCCCGCGGCTCGATGAAGCGGCCCAACGGCACGCGCGCCTCGGCCCTCCTGCGAAACTCCTCGGCGGCGATCCCCTCGCGGCGCGCCCCCTCCTCGATTCCGGCGCGCGCCATGTCGGTTTCGACCCACCCGGGACAAAGGGCGTTGACGGTGATCTTCCGCGGCGCCAGCTCGAGGGCCAGCGCCTTCGTGAAGCCGATCACGCCGTGCTTGCTCGCGCAGTAGGCCGAGTACCCGGGCACGCCGAATTTACCCAGAACCGAGGACAGGTTGATGACGCGGCCGGTGCCGCTCGAGGACATGTGGCGCACCGCCTCGCGGGTGCAATAGTAGAGGCCGGTCAGATTGGTCGACAGAATCTCCTGCCATTTCGCGTCCACGGTCCCGTCCGGGCCCGCGTCGTCATCCGGAACGATCGGGGTCATCCCGGAGGCGCCGGAGTTATTGACCAGGATGTCGATGCGATCCCACACCTCGACCACGTTGCCGATCATCACCTCCACTTCGTCCTTGTCGGTGACGTCGCAGCGGAACGGAACGATGCGGTGATCCCCCGAGTTCAGCTCCAGCGTGAAGGATTGCAGGATCTTCGTGTTGCGCGAGGCGACGGCGACGCGGGCGCCCTCCCTGTAGAACTGCTCGGCGATCGCCCGCCCGATCCCGCGGCCTCCGCCCGTC
>DATFVU010000160.1:0-2231 GCA_035260145.1 Candidatus Polarisedimenticolia bacterium
GTACCGCCAGGGCTTCTTCTCCCTGAGCCGCACCTGCACGAAATGCGGCGGCAGCGGAACCGTGGTGCGGGATCCCTGTGCGACCTGCCGGGGAGAGGGGCGTCGCCGCGAGACGCGACGGCTGAGCGTCAAGATTCCCGCGGGCGTGGACACCGGCAACCGTCTCCGCATTCCGGGGGAGGGGGAGGGGGGCGTTCAGGGCGCCAAGGGGGGCGACCTCTATGTCGTGATTCATGTGAAGGAGCACCCCCTGTTCCGCCGTGACGGCCCGAACCTGATGGTCGAGCTCCCGATCACTCCGCCCCAGGCGACCCTCGGCGTCGAGGTGCAGGTGCCGACGCTGGAGGGGTCGTCGCGCATCTCCGTGCCGGCCGGCACACAGCACGGAGCGGTGTTCTGTCTCCGCGGCAAGGGGCTGCAGGACCCCGCCGGCGGCCCGCGCGGCGACCTGTACGTCAGCATTCTCCTGAGCGTTCCGAGCCGGCTCAGCCGCACCCAGCGCGAGCTGTACGAGAAGCTGCTGGAAATCGACGAGCCGGCCGAGGCGAAGGGGCGCGACAAGGACCTCTTCGGCCGCGTCAAAGACATCTTCTCCTGAGCCGGTCCCGACGGGGAGCGATGCCCGCACGAATCATGGAGGCCTCGCGCTTCGTGCTCGCCCGCGTCCTGGTCACGCCCGACCAGGAGGAGCGGGCCGTGAGCGCGTTCTGGGACAGCGGATGCCTGGGAGTGCAGGTCGTTGCTTCCGGAAGACGGGGACGCCTCAGGCTCGACGCGTATTTCCCCGGACGGGCGGGGACGCGCCTGGAGTCGCGTCTCGTGGCGGCCCTGCGGCGTTCCGGTCTCGAGCGGCGCCCTCGCCTGACATCGGTCAGCGGCGGCGGCTGGGTCGAACGATGGCAGCGGTCGCTGCGTCCGATGACCGTGGGCCGTTTCCTGATTCTCCCCGAAGGCCGCACCTCGCCGGCGTCCGGCCGGCGGATTCCCATCCGCGTTCGTTTCGGTCAGGCCTTCGGTACCGGCGAGCACGCTTCCACGCGGTTGTGCCTTCACCTCCTGTGCAGGCATCTCGGGGCTCCGGGCGGCCGGGTCGCCGATCTGGGGACCGGCAGCGGCATCCTGGCCATCGCCTCACGTCGTCTCGGCGCCGGCCGCGTGATCGGCCTCGATGACGACGCGGTCGCCCTGGCGGTCGCGCGCGCCAACCTCCGGGACAACGGTCTCGGCGGATCGATCCGACTGATTCGCGCCGACGCCGGGGTCGCCCGCCGGCACGGGCCGTTCGACCTCGTCCTGGCGAATATCGGCGCGGCCACGATCGAGCGCCTGCTTCCCGATCTGGGGGCGGCTCTCCGGCCGGGCGGGCGCGCCATCGTGTCGGGGATCCTGGTCGACGACGAGAGCAGGATTCTGCGGACCGCCCGATCCGCGGGGCTGCGGCCGATCGATCGCCGGAGATCGCGGCCCTGGTCGGCGCTGGTTCTTCGGCGCATCGGCTGATCGCCGCCCGCCCGCGTCCAAATTCCCCCGGGAAGTCTTGATATCGTTTCACCCCCTGCTCTATACTCGGTCCGCGTCCCGCGGATGAACTCACCAACCAAGGAGGTCCGTATGGCCTTCACCAAGGCCGAGACGATCTGGATGAACGGTCGACTGGTTCCCTGGGACCAGGCGACGGTGCACGTCCTGTCGCACGTGATCCACTACGGCTCCTGCATTTTCGAGGGCATGCGCTGTTACAAGACACCCCGGGGCCCGGCCGTGTTCCGTCTGCGCGATCACGTCGATCGCCTGTTCGACGGCTGCAAGATCTACCGCATGGAGATTCCCTACACGCGGGAGGTGATCGAGGGCGCCATCCAGGAAATCGTCCGGGCCAACAGGCTGGAGGCCTGCTACATCCGGCCGCTGGCGTACAGGGGATATGAGTCGCTCGGTGTCGACCCGTTCCCGTGCCCGATCGACGTCGCCATCGCGGCCTATCCCTGGGGCGAATACCTCGGGAAGGGGGCCGCCGACAAGGGGGTCGATGTGATGGTGTCGACCTGGCGCCGCAGCGCCCCCGACACGCTTCCCGCCATGGCCAAGGCGAGCGCCAATTACATGAATTCGCAGCTCATCAAGATGGAAGCGCTGGTGAACGGGTACTCCGAGGGAATCGCCCTCGACGCCGCCGGTTTCGTGAGCGAGGGAAGCGGAGAGAACCTGTTCCTGGTCAAGAAGGGAACCCT